>JAFACP010000057.1 GCA_023425455.1 Pseudomonadota bacterium
CCACCATCAGGTCACCCTGTTTGAAGCCGGGCCCGTCGTCGGCGGCCATACCGCCACGGTGGATGTGGCTACCCCGCAGGGGACGTTCGCCATCGATACCGGGTTTATCGTCTACAACGATCGTACCTATCCACGTTTTATGGGCCTGCTGAGCGAGCTTGGGATCGGCGGACAAAAAACGCAGATGAGCTTCTCGGTCCATAACCCGCAAAGCGGGCTGGAGTACAACGGGCATACCCTCACCTCGCTGTTTGCCCAGCGGCGCAACCTGGTGAACCCGGCCTTCTGGGGGCTGCTGAAAGAGATCGTGCGCTTTAATCGCCTGGCGAAACAGGCGCTCGGCGGGGTGGATGAAGGCGACACCCTGCAGACGTTTCTCGACCAGCACCGCTTCACGCCGTTTTTCGCCCGCCACTACATTCTGCCGATGGGTGCCGCGATCTGGTCGTCGTCGCTGCAGGAGATGCGCCGCTTTCCGCTGCCGCTGTTTTTGCGCTTTTTTGAACATCATGGCCTGCTGGATATCACTCAACGTCCGCAGTGGTACGTGGTGCCCGGCGGATCGCGGGAGTATATCCGCGCCCTGCTGGCCCAGCTTGGCGATCGCCTGACCCTGCATCTGAATGCGCCCGTCCAGCAGGTTATTCGTTACGACAGCGGCGTGAAGATCCAGCTGGCCAACTCAAGCCATACCTTCGATCAGGTCATTTTCGCCTGCCACTCCGGACAGGCGCTGGCGATGCTGGACGACCCGACGCCCGCCGAGCGTGAGGTGCTGGGGGACATTGGCTGGCAACGTAACGAGGTGGTGTTGCACAGCGACCGGCGCTGGCTGCCGGTGCGCGAGCGCGCCTGGGCAAGCTGGAACTACCGCCTGAGCGAACAGGATCAGGCCAGCGCCTGCGTCACCTACAACATGAATATTCTGCAGGGGCTGCCCGAAGGGAGCCCCCTGTTCTGCGTCACCCTGAACCCGGAAACGCCGGTAGAGGCGCGCTACGTCTGGCAGCGCTTTGTCTATGAACATCCGCTGTTTAACCCGAAAAGCTGGCGCGCGCAGGCCCGTCGCGGCGAGATTAACGGCCGCCATCGCAGCTGGTTTTGCGGCGCTTACTGGTACAACGGCTTCCATGAAGATGGGGTGCGTAGCGCCCTGGACGTGGTGAAAGGGATAGCCGACGGGGAGGGCAAATAAGATGAACAGCTGCCTGTATCAGGGGGTGTTACGCCACCGCCGCCTCCTGCCGAAAGCGCACCATTTTTGCTACCGCGTGTTTATGGCGTGGCTCGATCTCGATGAACTGGACCAGCTGCCGTCGGTGGGGATCCGCCGCAACCGCTTTGCCGCTGCGGCCTTTCACGATGCCGACTACCCGCTCGGCACGCCGCTGAAAGCACGGGTGCTCGACCGGCTGGAAGCGCTGACGGCCTGTCGGCCTGATGGCCGCGTGATGCTGTTGACCCAGCTGCGCTATCTCGGGCTCCATTTTAATCCGGTCAACTTTTACTACTGCTATGACCGGGCGGGCACCCTGCGCTGGGTGCTGGCCGAGGTGCGCAACACCCCGTGGAATGAGCGGCACTACTATGCGGTCGATGGACAGACGCCGCCGCCGATGGCGAAGGCCTTCCACGTCTCACCGTTTAATCCGATGGATATGGTGTATCACTGGCGCTTTAATCCGCCCGGCAAAACGCTGCATATGCACATCGAAAACCATCAGGCCTCGAAAGTGTTTGATGCCACGCTGCTGCTGAAGCGGACGCCGCTGACGCGAGGGAACTTACGCGCGCTGCTGCTGCGCATCCCGCTGATGACGCTGAAAACCGTGTGCGCCATTTACTGGCAGGCGCTGCGGCTATGGCTGAAGCGAGTTCCCCTTTATTCTCACCCGGTAAGCAGGAGTGAACGCTCATGACCGATCCCGCCTTTGCGCTTGAACCCGATATTCCGCGCAACGTTCGTCTCGCGCGCTGGCTGCTCTTCCGCCTGCTGGGCGGCCTGCAGCAAGGCTCCATCACCCTGCGCGAAGGGGGGCAGACGTTTCATTTTGGCGACAGCGGCGCATCGCTGCGCGCCGAGGTCAACGTCCTGTCGACGGGGGTTTACTGGCGTCTGTTAACGGGCGGCAGCCTCGCCGCCGCCGAAGCCTGGATGGACGGCGACTGGGAGACGCAGCAGCTCACGCCGCTGCTGGAGATCCTCGCCCTTAACGCGCAGGTCCTCGGGCGGCTGGAGAGCGGTTTTCGCCTCTTCACCCGCCCCATTGAGCGGCTGCGCCACTGGACGCGACGCAACCACCGCCAGCAGGCGCGGGAAAATATCGCCGCCCATTACGACCTGGGCAATCAGTTTTACGCCCACTTCCTGGACGACGAGCTGCTCTACTCCAGCGCGCTGTTTACCGCCGACGGTCAGGATCTGGCCGACGCACAGCAGGCCAAAATGGCGCGCCTGTGTGAACAGCTGGCGTTGGCTCCCGGCGATCACCTGCTGGAGATTGGCACCGGCTGGGGGGCGATGGCGGAATACGCCGCCCGCCATTACGGCTGTCGCGTGACCACCTCCACCCTTTGACAGGAGCAGTATGAC
>JAFACP010000070.1 GCA_023425455.1 Pseudomonadota bacterium
GGTGAAATCAGCGCAGAGAGCGACTCGCTCAACAACTCATCGAGCAGACTTTCCTGCTCGGCGCATAGCGTCGCGCTTCGGGCTGTGGCATCGGCAAAATGGCTCCAGCGCCGGGTCAGCAGCGGCAGCACCTGTAACCGCAGGAAATTACGGTCATAGCTGTCGTCCTGGTTGCTCTCGTCCTCAATCCAGCTCAGACGGTGCGTTTGCGCCCAGGCCTCCAGCGAAGCGCGCGTTTCGCCAAGCAGAGGACGAAGTAATTGCGTACCGGCAAAACTGGCGCGCGCAGGCATCGCGGATAAACCTGCCGGGCCGCTGCCGCGCTTTAGCGCGAGCAAAAAAGTTTCGCACTGATCGTCGAGATGTTGCGCCGTCACCAGCGCTTCGCCGGTTTGCAGCGCGGCGGAAAAGGCGGCATAACGGGCTTTTCGCGCCTGCGCTTCAATGCCCAGCCCCTCATCCTGCAGGGTAACCCGCTCAATTATCAACGGGATCGACCACGCGGCGCACAACGCTTCACAGTGTCCCGCCCAGCTATCGGCATGGGGGCTTAAACCGTGATGGATGTGTATCGCCCGGATCCGGACGTCAGGCTCCCGATCGCGCCAGCGCTTAAGACGGTGCAGCAGAACGGTCGAATCCAGCCCACCGCTAAACCCCACCAGCAGCTGGCGGTAGGGTGAAACGGCGTGAGCGATAGTGGGTAAAGTCATATGAAGTTACGCGAAAGCATGCCCGAACTGAGCGGGCATTATCACACAGGATGGCGGTCAGTGCTGATAAAGCTCCAGCGGCAGTCCATCCGGGTCATTGAAAAAGGTGAAACGTTTGTCGGTATAGGGGTCGACACGGATCGCCTCGCACCTAACGCCGTGAGCTTCCAACTGTCTGACCGCCCTGTCAATGTCGTCGACGCTAAAGGCAAGATGACGAAGTCCGCAGGCCTCCGGGCGGGACGGACGCGCAGGAGGAAAAGGAAAAGAGAACAGCTCGATGACATACTGTCCGTTTAGCGCCAGGTCGCCTTTCCAGGAGTCACGATCCTCACGGTACACCTCGCTTAACAGCGTAAAACCGAGAATATTGCAGTAGAACGCCTTACTCTTCGCGTAATCGGCGGCAATGATCGCAATATGGTGAACCTGTTTTAAACCCAGCATAGCTTCTCCTTTTTATGATGCCTGCACGTTACAACCGACACCCCGTGCCTTGCAAGCCGTCGTCTCTATTTTAGGACCCGTACCCAGTAGATGCCCTGTTCATCGCGCCTCGCACCGTGGATATCCGTTTCAAAGCCCGGGTAGTGGCGGCCGACGGAGCAGAGCATCAGCAGGAAATCGAGCACCGTCCTGCTGGCGTCGGTAATCATCTCGCCGGGCATCAGAAGCGGTACGCCTGGCGGGTACGGGAGGATCATATTGGCCGACACGCGGCCAACCAGATTTTCCAGCTCGACGGTTTCCACCTCGCCTTTGACCTGCCGTTGCCAGGCCTTGTGCGGCGTCAGCTTCATCTCGGGCAGCACGTCAAACGCCTGCAGCATCAGGCGCGGCAGATCGTGCTGGCGAATAAGGCGATGGATCCCCTGGGCCAGATCCTGAATACGCATATTGCGATAGAAGTCAGGATCTTCCGCGTAGAGATCCGGCAGCATGTTCTTCACCCGCAGATTGAGATCGTAGGCGCGTTTAAACTCCATCAGCCCGCGCAACAGTCCCATGGCCCGGGTTTTATCAATCCCGATACTGAACAGAAACAGAAGATTATAGGGCCCGGTTTTCTCCACCACCACGCCACGCTCATCCAGGAACCTGGCAACCAGCGCGGCAGGAATGCCTTCATCGCGCATCTTGCCCTGTTCATCCATTCCCGGCGTCAGGATCGTGACCTTTACCGGGTCGAGGAACATGTGGTCGGTATCCGCGTCACGAAAGCCGTGCCAGTTCTCACCTGGCGAGACGGGCCAGCACGCCGCCTCGTCGATCTCCTCCGGCTGCCAGATATCAAAGAACCAGCCATCCGCTTCATCCTTCAGGCGCTGTACCTCTTTACGGAAATGCAGCGCCCTCTCCACGGAGCGATTGATCAGGCGCTTGCCGGGATTGCCGCGCAGCATTGCCGCCGCCGTTTCGATAGAGGCCACCAGCGGGTAGCTCGGTGAGGTGGTGGTATGCATCATAAAGGCTTCGTTAAATGTCTCTTCGTCGTATTGCCCCTTAATATGAATTAACGAAGCCTGGGAAAAGGCGGCCAGCATTTTGTGGGTCGACTGGGTTTCAAAGAACACCTTGCCCGGCACGCGTTCGCCACTCATGCCGCTTTTTCCGGCATAAATGGGATGGAAATTGGTGTACGGCACCCACGCAGAATCGAAATGGATAGAGGGTACATCCAGGGTCTGCTTGATCCAGTTCGTGTTGTACAGCAACCCGTCGTAGGTCGAGTTGGTGATCACCGCGTGAACCGGCCAGCTGGCTCCCGGAATGGCAGACACTTTCTGTTCGATGGTCGAACGGGCAAACTCACGACGCGGAATGCCACCGAGAATACCGAGCGCATTACGCGTGGGCGACAGCCACAGCGGCACCACGTCGCTCATCATCAGCAGATGCGCCAGCGACTTGTGGCAGTTACGGTCGATCAGCAACGTACTGCCAGCCGGCGCGGCGTACATACCGACAATTTTGTTTGAGGTCGAGGTGCCATTGGTCACCATATAGCTCTGCTCGGCTCCAAACGTCCGGGCGATGTACTCTTCGGCCTCCAGGTGCGGCCCGGTATGGTCGAGCAACGAACCGAGTTCAGTCACCGAAATCGAGACGTCGGCCTTCAGGGTATTGCCGCCAAAAAAATCATAGAACAGGCAGCCCACCGGGCTCTTTTGATAGGCGGTGCCGGCCATATGCCCGGGCGTACAAAACGTGTACTTGCCCTCTTTCACATAGGTGAATAACGCGCGGGTAAACGGCGGAGTGATGTTATCAAGATACTCACCGGTGTATTGCTGAATGCGGGTCGCAATCTCATCCGCCACGCCAAGCGCGTACTCGAAAAACCACAGCGCCATACGCATATCGTGGGCGCTGACGTCCATTGTCGAATGCGTGTTGATAAAGGCATACAGCGGAAGATATTCGTTCAGCTTATTAATTTCGCTGCACAACTCCAGGTCGTACTCGTCCCAGTCGAAAATCACGCCGCAGATGCGCGGGTTGTGTTCGATGAACTTCAGCAGGTCAGCGCTGTTGTGCGGCCAGATCAGCTGATAGCCGCGGGATTGCAGGACCTGCCCGAGCTCCTTAATCGGCTCATCTTTGTAAAAGACGCCGTGCGGCCCCATGATGGCAATAATATTCACGGTTCACCTCCCTGAAAAAGATTAGCTAAGCATAGTTAAGGTAAACGGCGGGTATAAAAAAAGCCGCAACACTGTGCGGCTTTTCAGATAATTGTGACGCTTACGCGTAACCGTAGGTCATCAGACGCTGGTAACGGCGGTTAAGCAGCTCTTCTTTGCTCAGCACGTCCAGGTCAGCCAGGTCAGCCAGCAGCTGCGCTTTAAGGGAAGCTGCCATCACTTCCGGCTTACGATGCGCACCACCCAGCGGTTCCGGGATAACGGTATCGATGAGCTTCAGCTCTTTCAGACGCGGCGCGATGATGCCCATCGCTTCTGCGGCCAGCGGTGCTTTATCGGCACTCTTCCACAGAATAGAGGCACAGCCTTCCGGAGAGATAACGGAATAGGTGCTGTACTGCAGCATATTCACTTTATCGCCGACGCCAATCGCCAGCGCGCCGCCGGAACCACCTTCACCGATCACGGTGCAGATAACCGGTACGCTAAGACGCGACATCTCACGCAGGTTGCGGGCAATGGCTTCAGACTGGCCGCGCTCTTCAGCACCGACGCCAGGGTATGCGCCTGGGGTGTCGATAAAGGTGATGATTGGCATGTTGAAACGCTCAGCCATCTCCATCAGACGCAGGGCTTTACGGTAACCTTCCGGTGCCGGCATCCCAAAGTTACGACGAATTTTCTCTTTGGTTTCACGGCCTTTCTGATGACCAATGATCATCACCGGACGCCCGTCCAGACGCGCGATGCCGCCAACAATGGCTTTATCGTCAGCGTATGCACGATCGCCCGCCAGTTCGTCAAATTCATCAAACGCCAGGCGGACATAATCCAGGGTGTACGGGCGCTGAGGATGTCGTGCCAGCTGGGCAATCTGCCATGCGCCGAGATCGGCAAAGATTTTGCGCGTCAGTTCTACGCTTTTTTCACGCAGACGATGCACCTCTTCGTCGATGTTAATATCCAGTTTTTCATCCTGACGGCTTACGGCTGTCAGAGAATCGATTTTCGCTTCCAGCTCTGCAATCGGCTGTTCGAAATCAAGGAAATTCAGACTCATAGTATTCCTGTATTAGTCAAACTCCAGTTCCACCTGCTCCGAACCAATGAGGCCACGGAGATCGTTTAATAAACGATCGCTCGGAGAGACACGCCACGTCGCGCCAAAACGCAACCGCGCGCGTGCATCCGCCCTCTGATAGTAGAGATGTACTGGAATTGTCCCAGAGCGGTGGGGTTCCAGAGACTGACGGAGTCGGTTTAAAAGCTGGTCATCAATTTGCCTGTCCGTCAGCGAGATAGCAAGCCCGCGAGCATATTTTTCCCGGGCTTCGTCAATATCCATCACTTCGCGAGCGGTCATTTTAAGCCCACCGCTGAAGTCATCAAAGCTGACCTGTCCGCTGACGATAAGTATGCGGTCTTTTTCCAGCAATTGCTGGTATTTATCCAGGGCGTCAGTAAACAACATCACTTCCAGCCGCCCGGAACGGTCATCCAGCGTGCAGATACCGATACGATTGCCGCGCTTGGTGACCATAACCCGCGCGGCAACAACGAGCCCCGCAGCCGTGATGACTTTACCACGTTCTGTCGGGTGCATGTCTTTCAGCCTTACGCCTCCGACATAACGCTCAATCTCTTTTAAATACTGGTTGATAGGGTGTCCGGTCAGGTACAGGCCTAACGTTTCACGTTCCCCATCTAACACCACCTGCTCCGGCCACGGTTGGCAGCTGGCGTAGGATTGTTCAATTTGTTCCGGCTCTTCGGCCAGCACGCCGAACATATCGGCCTGACCGATAGCTTCCGCTTTCGCGTGTTGATCTGCCGCTTTTAACGCATCGCCCAGCGAGTTCATCAGTGCCGCGCGGTGTGGCCCAAGACGGTCAAACGCCCCGGACATGATCAGTTTTTCCAGCACCCGCCGGTTTAACTTTTTGGTGTCGGTTCGGGCGCAGAGATCAAACAGTTCGCGGAAGTAGCCGCCTTTATTACGGGCTTCGATGATGGCCTCAATCGGACCTTCACCGACCCCTTTGATCGCGCCAATACCATACACGATTTCGCCGTCGTCGTTGACGTGGAAATGGTAAAGACCGGAGTTTATATCTGGTGGCAGGATTTTCAGCCCCATCCGCCAGCACTCATCCACCAGGCCCACCACCTTCTCGGTGTTGTCCATATCGGCGGTCATTACCGCCGCCATAAACTCTGCCGGATAGTGCGCTTTCAGCCATAACGTTTGATATGACACCAAAGCATAGGCCGCAGAGTGCGATTTGTTAAATCCGTAACCCGCGAATTTCTCCACCAGGTCGAAGATTTTCATCGCCAGTTCGGCGTTGATTCCGTTCTTTTCTGCACCTTCAGCAAATACAGAACGTTGCTTAGCCATCTCTTCCGGCTTTTTCTTACCCATCGCACGACGCAGCATATCCGCGCCACCGAGGGTATAACCAGAAAGCACCTGGGCAATCTGCATGACCTGTTCCTGATACAGGATGATGCCGTAGGTTGGCTCCAGTACCGGTTTCAAGCTTTCATGCTGCCACTGCACGTCCGGATAGGAGATCTCTTCACGACCATGTTTACGGTCGATAAAGTTATCCACCATCCCTGATTGCAACGGACCGGGGCGGAACAGTGCCACTAGGGCGATCATATCTTCGAAGCAGTCAGGTTGTAGACGCTTGATCAGGTCCTTCATGCCGCGCGATTCAAGCTGGAATACCGCCGTGGTTTCCGAGCGTTGCAGCATGTCGAAGCTTTTCTTATCATCCAGCGGGATCGCAGCGATATCCAGCGGCGGCTCGCCATTCTTCGCCCGCCGCTTGTTGATCATCTCCAGCGCCCAGTTGATGATGGTGAGCGTACGCAAACCAAGGAAGTCGAACTTCACCAGTCCGGCGTATTCAACGTCGCTTTTATCAAACTGGGTGACCGGATGTTTGCCCTCTTCATCGCAGTAAAGCGGCGCAAAATCGGTAATTTTGGTCGGCGCGATAACCACCCCACCGGCGTGCTTACCGGCGTTACGGGTGACCCCTTCCAGTTTGCGCGCCATGTCGATCAGCGCCTTAACTTCTTCATCCGCTTCGTAGATTTCCGGCAGCTGCGGCTCGGCTTCAAACGCTTTCGCCAGCGTCATCCCCGGATCGGGCGGGATCAGTTTCGAGATACGATCGACAAAGCCGTACGGATGCCCCAGCACGCGGCCTACGTCGCGGATCACCGCTTTCGCCGCCATTGTACCGAAGGTGATGATCTGCGATACCGCATCACGACCGTACATGTCCGCTACGTGCTCGATAACCTGGTCGCGTTTCTCCATACAGAAGTCAACGTCGAAGTCAGGCATGGAGACACGTTCCGGGTTAAGGAAACGTTCGAACAGCAGGTCAAATTCCAGCGGATCGAGGTCGGTGATTTTCAGCGCGTAGGCCACCAGTGAACCCGCACCGGAGCCACGGCCTGGCCCTACCGGTACGCCGTTATCTTTCGACCACTGGATAAATTCCATAACGATGAGGAAGTAGCCCGGGAAGCCCATCTGGTTGATAACCTGAAGTTCAGTCTCCAGACGTTCGTCATATTCCGGGCGGCGCTTAAGACGTTCTTCCTCATCAGGGAATAAAAAGGCCAGACGCTCTTCCAGGCCCTCTTTTGCACGCTTGACCAGATAATCTTCGGTGCTCATGTCCCCGGTCGGGAACTGCGGCAGGAAGTATTCACCAAGACGCACGGTTACGTTACAGCGTTTGGCGATCTCAACGGTGTTGGCAAGGGCTTCGGGGATGTCGGCAAACAGCTCACACATCTCCTCTTCGCTACGCATATATTGCTGCGGCGAATAGTTACGCGGGCGTTTAGGATCGTCGAGGGTAAAGCCGTCGTGGATCGCGACGCGGATTTCGTGTGCGTCAAAGTCGCTGCTGTCGATAAAGCGCACGTCGTTGGTCGCCACGACGGGCAAACCGCGCGCTTCCGCCAGTTCCACCGCCGCGTGCAGATAGCTTTCTTCGTCCGGCCTGCCGGTGCGGATCAGCTCGAGAAAATAGCGATCCGGGAAGTGTTCTTCATAAAACGCGACACACTCATCTACCAGCGCGCTGTTACCACGCAAAAGACTGCGTCCGACGTCGCCCATGCGTCCGCCGGAAAGAAGGATCAACCCTTCGTTTAATTCGATAAGCCAGTCGCGATCGATGATCGGCCCGGCGGCACCGTACCCGCGCTGATACGCTTTTGAGATCAGCAACGTCAGATTCTGATAGCCGGTATTGTTCGCCGCCAGTACCGTCAGGTGGGTTAACTCATCACCCAGCAGGTCGCACTGGACGTTAAAATCTGCCCCGACGATAGGCTTAATCCCTGCGCCATGTCCCGCTCCGTAGAACTTCACCAGACCACAAAGGTTGGTGAAATCGGTGATCGCCAGTGCTGGCATACCCAACGCCGCCGCCTTTTTTACCAACGGTGCGGTTTTGGCCAGGCCATCGATCATCGAGTAGTCGCTGTGCACCCGCAGGTGTACGAAACGTGGTTCAGACATCTTCAGATTCCGGTTTACTTAATCTCGACACAAGAATCAGGACGCAAGTCCCAGTGCGCGTTTGACAGGCCCAAAGCTGCGCCGATGGTGTTCGGTCGCGCCGTGTTCAGCCAGTTTTTCCAGATGAAAAGCGGTTGGGTACCCTTTGTGTTGGGCAAAACCATATTGCGGGAAAACAATATCCAGCGCCGCCATTTCGGCGTCACGCGTCACTTTCGCCAGGATAGACGCGGCACTGATTTCCGGTACGCGGCTATCGCCTTTCACCACAGCCATCGCAGGCATCGGTAATTTCGGGCAGCGGTTACCATCAATCAACACATATTCCGGCGCAATATGCAGCCCAGCGACGGCACGCTGCATCGCCAGCATGGTCGCATGAAGAATGTTCAGCTCGTCGATTTCGTGGGGTTCCGCGCGGCCCAGACTCCAGCTCAACGCTTTCTCTTTGATCTCTTCATAGAGCGCCAGACGGCGTTTTTCGCTCAGCTTTTTGGAATCATTCAGCCCGGCAATCGGGCGCGCCGGGTCAAGGATCACCGCAGCGGTGACGACCGCGCCAACTAACGGCCCGCGTCCGACTTCATCCACACCCGCAACCAGCTGCGTGTGCGGATAAACAAATTCGATCATTGTGCTAACTCCAGAACGGCTTGTGCCGCCTGCTCATCGGCATTGCAGCGGATCTGCTGATGCAGTTCACGGAAGGTATCGTGCATCGCGTGGCTGGTTTTCCCGTTCGCCAACAGCGGTAACAGCGCCGCAGCCAGTTTTTGCGGCTCACACTCTTCCTGCAATAATTCTTTGACTAACTCTCTGCCCGCCAGCAGATTTGGCAGCGAGACATAATCAGTTTTCACCAGCCGCTTCGCCAACCAGAAGGTAAAAGGCTTCATGCGATATCCCACCACCATCGGGCATTTCGCCAGCATACACTCCAGGGCTGCCGTACCCGACGCCAGTAGCGCCGCATCGCTGGCGACCATCGCCTCACGGCCCATCCCATCCAGCAAATGAACTGAAAGGTCTGGCGCGACTTCAGCTTTGATGCGTTCAAACTGCTCGCGGCGTTTGGCATTCACCAGTGGCACCACGATTTCGAGATCCGGATATGTCTGGCGCAAAAGCTGGGCCGTTTTCAGGAAATCGGCACTAAGCATTTCAACTTCTGCACCACGGCTCCCCGGTAGCAACGCCAGGCAGTGGGCATCGTGAGGGATCCCCAGCACATCACGGGCGGCATTTTTATCTGGATCTAATGGCATGGCATCAGCCATGGTATGACCGATAAAGCGGCACGGTACGTTGTATTTGTCATAAAACGCTTTTTCGAAAGGCAGAAATGCGAGCACCAGATCGGTGGCTCTGCCTATTTTGAAAACACGTTTCTGTCGCCACGCCCAGACTGACGGACTGACGTAATGAATGGTTTTGATACCCTGCTTTTTGAGGTTACCTTCAAGAGTAATATTGAAGTCAGGCGCATCAATACCAACAAAAACATCTGGCTTCAGTTCGCCAAAACGCTTTGTCAGATCGGCACGAATATGCAGTAAGCGACGCAGACGACCGAGCACTTCAACAATGCCCATCACCGCCAGTTCTTCCATTTCGTACCAGGCTTCGCAGCCTTCAGCCTGCATTC
>JAFACP010000100.1 GCA_023425455.1 Pseudomonadota bacterium
ACCCGCGACGCGATGGGCTACTCCGAAAAACGCGGCGATACCCTGAACGTGGTCAACTCACCGTTTACTCAGGTTGATGAAAGCGGTGGCGAACTGCCGTTCTGGCAACAGCAGGCGTTTATTGACCAGCTGATGTCCGCCGGTCGCTGGCTGCTGGTGCTGATTGTCGCATGGCTGCTGTGGCGTAAAGGGATCCGTCCTCAGCTGCAGCGCCGCACTGAAGAGGCGAAAGCCGCTCAGGATGCGATGGTCGCCCGCCAGGAAGTGGAAGAAGCGGTGGAAGTTCGCCTCAGCAAAGACGAACAACTGCAGCAGCGCCGTGCTAACCAGCGCATGGGCGCTGAGGTGATGAGCCAGCGCATTCGCGAAATGTCTGATAACGATCCGCGCGTCGTCGCGCTGGTCATCCGCCAGTGGATGAGTAACGAACATGAGTAATACGCTTACAGGTACGGATAAAAGCGTCATCCTGCTGATGACCATCGGCGAGGATCGTGCGGCAGAGGTGTTTAAGCACCTCTCCCAGCGTGAGGTGCAGATCCTCAGTGCGGCGATGGCCAACGTGCGCCAGATCTCCAACAAACAGCTGACCGAAGTGTTGTCAGAGTTTGAGCAGGAAGCCGAACAGTTTGCCGCGCTCAACGTCAACGCCAACGACTACCTGCGCTCCGTGCTGGTCAAAGCGCTGGGCGAAGAGCGTGCCGCCAGCCTGCTGGAAGACATTCTGGAAACCCGCGATACCGCCAGCGGTATCGAAACGCTCAACTTTATGGAGCCGCAGAGCGCAGCCGATCTGATCCGCGACGAGCACCCGCAGATTATCGCCACCATCCTGGTACACCTCAAACGGGGTCAGGCGGCCGATATTCTGGCGCTGTTCGACGAACGTCTGCGTCACGACGTCATGCTGCGTATCGCCACCTTCGGCGGCGTGCAGCCGGCGGCGCTGGCGGAGCTGACCGAAGTGCTCAACAATCTGCTCGACGGCCAGAACCTCAAGCGCAGCAAAATGGGCGGCGTGAGAACCGCAGCCGAGATCATCAACCTGATGAAAACGCAGCAGGAAGAGGCCGTTATTACCGCCGTTCGCGAGTTCGACGGCGAGCTGGCGCAGAAAATTATCGACGAGATGTTCCTGTTCGAAAACCTGGTCGAGGTGGACGATCGCAGCATCCAGCGCCTGCTCCAGGAAGTGGATTCCGAATCGCTGCTCATCGCCCTCAAAGGCGCCGAACAGCCGCTGCGCGAGAAGTTCCTGCGCAATATGTCCCAGCGTGCCGCCGATATCCTGCGCGACGATCTGGCCAACCGTGGCCCGGTGCGTCTGTCTCAGGTGGAAAACGAACAGAAAGCTATCCTGCTGATTGTCCGTCGTCTGGCGGAAACCGGCGAAATGGTCATTGGCAGCGGAGACGACACCTATGTCTGATGAGCTGTCGTGGAAGCGCTGGATGCCTGACGACCTGGCCCCTCCCCTCACCGAGTTCGCCCCGGCGGTGATGCCCTCCGTTGAGGAGGGCAGCGACGACGACGCACCTGAGCTCAGCGAAGAGGAGCAGCGCGCGCAAATGCTGGCGCAGCTGCAGATGCAGGCGCACGAGCAGGGCTTTACCGCCGGCGTGAATGAAGGCCGGCAGAAAGGCCAGGAGCAGGGTTACCAGGAAGGGTTAGCAAAAGGGTTAGAACAAGGTCTGGAGCAGGCACGCCAGCAGCAGGCGCCGCTCCATGCCCGCATGCAGCAGCTGGTGAGCGAATTCCAGCACACCCTGGACGCGCTGGACAGCGTGATTGCCTCACGTCTGATGCAGATGGCGCTGGAGGCGGCCCGTCAGGTGATCGGCCAGACGCCGATCGTCGATAACGCCGCGCTTATCCGACAGATTCAGGGGTTACTGCAGCAGGAGCCCCTGTTTAGCGGTAAACCGCAGCTGCGCGTCCATCCGGATGATTTACAGCGCGTCGAAGAGAGTCTTGGCGCCACGCTCAGCCTGCACGGCTGGCGTCTGCGCGGCGATCCGTCGTTGCACCACGGCGGCTGTAAAGTCTCAGCCGATGAAGGCGATCTCGACGCCAGCGTGGCGACCCGCTGGCAGGAACTGTGCCGCCTGGCGGCACCGGGAGTGGTGTGATGACTGCGCGCCTCACCCGCTGGCTCAATACGCTTGATAATTTTGAAGCGAAGATGGCGCAACTGCCCGCCGTTCGTCGTTACGGGCGTTTGACCCGTGCCACCGGACTGGTGCTCGAGGCGACAGGTTTACAGCTGCCGCTGGGGGCGACCTGCGTAATTGAACGTCAGGACGGCGCAGAGATGCGTGAAGTCGAAAGCGAAGTGGTGGGATTCAACGGCCATCGTCTGTTCCTGATGCCCCTTGAAGAGGTGGAAGGCATTCTGCCCGGCGCACGGGTCTACGCGAAAAATATCAGCGGCGATGGCCTGCAAAGTGGCAAACAATTACCGCTTGGCCCGGCGCTGCTGGGCCGGGTGCTGGACGGAAGCGGCAAGCCGCTCGACGGCCTGCCCGCGCCCGACACCGGCGAAACCGGGGCATTGATCACCGCGCCGTTTAATCCGCTGCAGCGAACGCCAATCGAACATGTGCTTGATACCGGCGTGCGGCCGATTAACGCCCTGCTGACGGTCGGACGTGGACAACGTATGGGGCTGTTTGCCGGTTCAGGCGTGGGGAAATCGGTCCTGCTGGGGATGATGGCGCGCTACACCCAGGCCGATGTCATCGTGGTCGGCCTGATCGGCGAACGTGGCCGCGAAGTCAAAGATTTTATCGAGAATATTCTCGGCGCCGACGGCCGCGCCCGCTCGGTGGTGATTGCCGCGCCAGCGGACGTGTCGCCGCTGCTGCGCATGCAGGGCGCCGCCTACGCCACCCGTATTGCGGAAGATTTCCGCGACCGCGGCCAGCACGTGCTGCTGATCATGGACTCCCTGACCCGTTACGCGATGGCGCAGCGCGAAATTGCGCTCGCTATCGGCGAGCCGCCGGCCACCAAAGGCTACCCGCCTTCGGTCTTCGCTAAGCTGCCGGCGCTGGTTGAGCGTGCCGGGAATGGCATCAGCGGCGGCGGCTCCATTACCGCCTTCTATACGGTGTTGACCGAAGGTGACGATCAGCAGGACCCGATTGCCGACTCGGCGCGCGCCATTCTCGACGGTCATATCGTCTTGTCGCGCCGTCTGGCCGAAGCCGGACACTATCCGGCCATTGATATTGAAGCATCCATCAGCCGTGCAATGACCGCGCTGATCACCGAGAAGCACTACGCCCGCGTGCGTAACTTCAAACAGCTGCTCTCCAGCTTCCAGCGTAACCGCGATCTGGTGAGCGTCGGGGCGTATGCCAAAGGCAGCGACCCGATGCTCGACAAAGCGATTGCGCTGTGGCCGCATCTGGAGGCATTTTTGCAACAAGGTATTTTCGAACGCGCCGACTGGGAAGACTCGATACAGGCTCTTGAGCTGATTTTCCCGCAGGTGTAATACAGGTGGAGGGCGAAGGTTATGGCGCAAAATAGCGCGTTATCAACGCTAAAAGATCTGGCTGAAAAAGAAGTGGATGATGCCGCATTACAGCTCGGCGCAATGCGGCGTGGATGTCAGCAGGCTGAAGAACAGTTGAAGATGTTAATCGACTATCAGCATGAGTATCGCACCAACCTCAATACCGATATGACGCAGGGCATTGGCAGCCAGCGCTGGATCAACTATCAGCAGTTTATCCAGACCCTGGAAAAGGCGATCGAACAGCATCGCCAGCAGCTGCAACAGTGGACCCAAAAAGTCGATACCGCGCTTAACTTCTGGCGCGAGAAAAAACAGCGACTGCAGGCCTGGCAAACACTGCAGGATCGGCAGATAGCCGCAGCGACCCTGGCGGAAAACCGCCTGGATCAGAAAAAAATGGATGAGTTTGCCCAGCGCGCATCAACGAGGAAACCTGAATGATCACACTGCAACAACTGCTGATGACCGACAGCGATCTGTCTGGCAGCACCCAGACCGGGAAAGGCGCAGACGGCGCGCAAGACTTTCTTTCCCTGCTGGCGGGCGCCCTGACGGACGCAGCCGGACAGGGCAAAGATGCGCCGCTGACTCTGGCTGACTTAAAAGCGGCCGGCAGCAAGCTGGCGAAAGCGGCACAGGGCAAGGAGGGAGAGACCACCCTGCAGGCGAAGATTGCCGACCTGCTCTCGCGCCAGACGGCGCTGAGCGAAGACGACCCGACGCAGGCCACCACGCTGCAGAGCCTGGTTTCCGGCCTGGTGTCGACCTCGCACGGCGACGCCCTGAAAAGCGTGGTCGCTGCATCGGCGAAAGACGACAGCAAGCCCGACCTGACCGACGAGGAGCTGGCGGGGCTCAGCGCCCTGATGGCGATGTTGCCGCATCAGCAAACCGCGACGTCGACCACCGTGCAAGCTGCCAGCGCGGGCGGGATCGCCGCCCGTTCAGCGCTGAATGCCGCCTCGCTTCCCCAAAGCGCTGCAGGCCAGCATGCGCTGAATAGCGCCCTGCCAGGCCGTGATAACGCACAAACCCCGGCGCAGTATCCGCCGCTGGCGCAAGGCACAGACACTACCCAGCCGGCGCTCTCGCCTGCCGTGGCGGCGGCGGCTGAAAAAGCGGATCTCGCTGCGGCGGCGTCGCCAGCCAGCGCCACCGCCACGCTTGCGCCCGTGGTGGGTAGCCACCCTGCCTCACAGCCTGCCGCTACCGTGGCTAGCGCGCCGGTACTGAGCCAGCCGCTCGGCACCAGTGAATGGCAGCAGACCCTGAGCCAGCACATCACCCTGTTCACCAAACAGGGGCAGCAGACGGCAGAGCTGCGTCTGCACCCGGAAGATCTGGGCCAGGTACACATTTCACTGAAGCTGGATGATAACCAGGCGCAGCTGCAGATGGTCTCCCAGCACAGCCACGTTCGCGCGGCGCTGGAAGCGGCCCTGCCGGTGCTGCGTACCCAGCTTGCGGAAAACGGCATCCAGCTGGCGCAAAGCAGCGTCAGCAGCGAGAGTTTTGCCGGGCAGCAGCAGTCCTCTTCCCGGCAACAGCAGCAGGCTTCAGGTTCCGGCCATTCAGGCGGTTTTAATGAAGAGAGTGATGAGTTACTGGTGGCCCCTGCCGCACTGCAATCCGCCGCACGCGGAAACAGTGCCGTAGACATCTTCGCCTAAACGCCCGAGGTAGCGTGATTATCCCCGTCTTTTCCACGCTTTGACGCAGACAGGACACGGGATAATCACCGTATTAGCTGTACCGAAACAGGAAGCTCGTATCAGATGACTGACTCCGCTATCACCAAAAAAAGTAAGCGTTCCATCTGGATCCCGCTGCTGGTGTTGATCACACTCGCCGCCTGCGCTACCGCAGGCTATAGTTACTGGCGTATGCAGCAGGAACCTTCCACCGCTGCAGCCAAAGCTGAACCGCCGCCACCGCCGGCTCCGGTGTTCTTTCCACTGGATACCTTCACCGTTAACCTCGGCGACGCGGATCGTGTACTTTACATCGGCATTACGCTGCGCCTGAAAGATGAAGCAACCCGTTCCCGTCTGAACGATTACCTTCCTGAAGTGCGTAGCCGTCTGCTGCTGCTGTTCTCTCGTCAGGACGCCTTGACGCTTGCCACCGACGACGGCAAGCAAAAGCTGGTCGACGCCATCAAACAGACGCTGGCGATGCCGCTGGTAAACGGTCAACCTAAGCAGGAAGTCACTGACGTTCTGTATACAGCCTTCATTCTGCGGTAACGACATGGGCGACAGCATTCTTTCTCAGGCAGAAATCGACGCGCTGCTTAACGGCGATAGCGATAAAGCGGACGATCCGCAACCGGGCCCTGGCGGCAACAACGATATTCGCCCCTATGACCCGAATACCCAGCGCCGCGTGGTACGTGAGCGTCTGCAGGCGCTGGAAATTATCAACGAACGTTTTGCTCGTCAGTTCCGTATGGGGCTGTTTAACCTGCTGCGTCGTAGCCCGGATATTACGGTCGGGGCGATCCGTATTCAGCCGTATCACGAGTTTGCCCGTAACCTTCCGGTGCCAACCAACCTTAACCTGATCCATCTGAAGCCGCTGCGCGGTACCGGTCTGGTGGTGTTTTCGCCAAGCCTGGTGTTTATCGCTGTTGATAACCTGTTTGGCGGCGATGGCCGCTTCCCGACCAAGGTTGAAGGACGCGAATTCACCCATACCGAGCAGCGGGTCATCAACCGGATGCTGAAGCTGGCGCTGGAATCTTACAGCGACGCGTGGAAAGCAATTAACCCGCTTGAAGTGGAATATGTCCGTTCTGAGATGCAGGTGAAGTTCACCAATATCACCACCTCGCCGAACGATATCGTGGTTAACACGCCGTTCCACGTGGAGATTGGTAACCTGACCGGCGAGTTCAATATCTGCCTGCCGTTCAGCATGATTGAGCCGCTGCGCGAGTTGCTGGTGAACCCGCCGCTGGAGAACTCCCGCCACGAAGATCAGAACTGGCGGGAAAACCTGGTGCGCCAGGTGCAACACTCACAGCTGGAGCTGGTGGCCAATTTCGCCGATATCTCGATGCGGTTGTCCCAGATCCTGAAATTACAACCCGGCGACGTTTTGCCGATAGAAAAACCCGATCGCATTATTGCCCATGTGGATGGCGTGCCGGTACTGACAAGCCAGTACGGCACGATAAACGGCCAGTATGCGTTACGCGTTGAGCACTTGATCAACCCGATATTGAATTCGCTGAATGAGGAACAGCCCAAATGAGTGACATGAACAATCCGTCCGATGAAAACAGCGGAGCACTGGACGATCTGTGGGCTGACGCGTTAAACGAGCAAAAAGCGACACCGGGCAAAAGTGCGGCCGATGCCGTATTCCAGCAGTTGGGCGGTGGCGATGTCAGCGGTACGCTGCAGGATATCGATTTGATTATGGATATCCCGGTTAAGCTGACCGTTGAACTGGGACGCACGCGCATGACCATTAAAGAGCTGCTGCGCCTGACGCAGGGTTCGGTGGTGGCGCTTGAAGGCCTCGCCGGCGAGCCGCTGGATATTCTGATTAACGGCTATCTGATTGCGCAGGGTGAAGTGGTGGTGGTGGCCGATAAATACGGCGTGCGTATCACCGATATCATCACCCCGTCCGAGCGTATGCGTCGTCTGAGCCGCTAAGTATGAAAACCCAGGCAACAGTGTCACAACCCTCTGCGGTACCGGGTTCGCCGCTGCTCCAGGTGAGCGGCGCGCTGTTCGGCATCATTGCCTTTATTCTTATCGCCGCCTGGCTGGCGAAACGCTTCGGTCTGGCGGGGAAAACCGCCAGTACGCGCGGTCTGAAGGTCTGCGCCAGCACCTCCCTTGGACCACGCGAGCGGGTGGTGATTGTCGAGGTGGAAGATGCGCGTCTGGTGCTAGGTGTGACCGCCTCGCAGATCAACGTATTGCATAAACTGCCGCCTGCGCCAGCGCCAGCCACCGGCGA
>JAFACP010000114.1 GCA_023425455.1 Pseudomonadota bacterium
CGCCGACCAGGGTAATCATCTCCCCGGGCCCGAGCGCCAGCTGTTTGTCTTCCGGCCCGGCCAGCAGGATAAGGCCGATAAACGCCAGCACAATGCCGATGCAGGACATCAGCCCCGGCATCCGCCCCAGACAAAGCCACTGCAGTAGTGGCACCAGCGGCACATACATGGCGGTAATAAACGCGGATTTACTGCTGGTGATCGACTGCAGGCCCCACGTCTGCAGGCTGTACCCCATCGCAATGGCGACGCCTATCGCCACACCGGCTTTTAACTCCCGCAGGGTCAGCCCGCGCAGGGTCTTAAGTGAAATAGCCGCCACGGCAACGGCGGCGGTCGCAAAACGCAGCCCGACAAAGAAGAAGGGATCGCTCAGCGTCACCGCATACTGGACGGCAAGAAAGGTTCCGCCCCAGAACATGGTGATCAGAATGAGGATCGCTTCCTGCGGTTTAATGGCGAAAGCGAAACGCGAAGAGGACATGGAACACCTGACGATAAGGATCAATGCGCTAGTGTGCGATGCCTTTAGTGACAGTTCAATGTTGCTGAAATAAAAAAACCGCCGGGGTGACCGGCGGCAGGGGATGGGCAGGCAACGGGGGCTGGCGAGTCAGCTGTTGCGGCTGCCGTGGCTGTTTTTACCCCCCTTCTTGCCCGCTTCAGATGCGCGCTGAGGGTCATTTTTAAAATTCCCTCCGCTGTGCTGGCCGCCTTTGCGACCCGCCTCCGACGCTCTTTCACGGTCTTCAGCAAAATTACCTGAACCACCACGATGGTTTGCCATCTCTTACCTCCAGAGTTGAAAATCTGACATCATGTTGCATTCAGTAAAAGCAGAGCCTTTCACCTGACGACGGCGGACGGCGCATCAGATGCCCCTTCGCGTCGCGTGACACTAAGCTTAGTGGAAAGCGCTGTTCCGGCACCGGGCCTGCAATATCCTGCAACACCCTGACCGGGATTTCCCCGCCCATTCATCACCGTTATCAATAAGCCTTTCTTATCATTCCTGAATTTCCTTCTGTGAAAAATGTTTCAGATTGCAACAAAGCCAGCCGGTTAACATATTTTTATAAATCAAAGAAATGGCGCTAAAATTTGCAGTATGGGTATCACGTCTTATCTTTAAAAGAACGCAGCGATTCGCTGTCAGAAAACCCAAACGAGGAGTGAAGCAAAATGGCAAAAGTTCTGGTGCTCTACTATTCCATGTATGGACACATTGAAACCATGGCTCACGCAATAGCAGAAGGGGCAAACAACGTTGATGGCGTTGAAGTCGTGGTTAAGCGCGTACCGGAAACCATGCAGGCGGAGGCCTTCGCCAACGCCGGGGGGAAAACACAGAACGCCCCGGTCGCCACCCCGCAAGAACTGGCCGATTATGACGCGATCATCTTCGGCACCCCAACCCGCTTCGGCAATATGTCAGGCCAGATGCGCACCTTCCTCGATCAGACCGGAGGACTCTGGGCATCCGGTGCGCTATACGGCAAGCTCGCGAGCGTTTTTAGCTCCACCGGCACCGGCGGCGGCCAGGAGCAGACGATCACCTCCACCTGGACGACGCTGGCGCACCACGGCATGGTGATTGTGCCGATTGGTTACGCCGCCCAGGAGTTGTTTGATGTCTCCCAAGTGCGTGGCGGTACCCCTTACGGCGCCACCACCATTGCCGGTGGCGATGGCTCACGTAAGCCAAGCAATGAAGAGCTCTCTATCGCACGCTATCAGGGTGAATATGTCGCGGGTCTTGCCAAAAAACTGCACGGCTAACCCAACAGGAGGACAAGCATGCCAACTCAAGCATCCAAAGCTCATCGCGTTGGCGAATGGGCAAGTTTACGCAATACCTCGGTAGAGATTGCCGAAGCCATCTTCGAAGTCGCGCAATATGACGAAAAGCTGGCGGAGCAAATATGGGAAGAAGGAAACGATGAGGTACTGATGCGCGCCTTCAACAAGACGGATAAAGACGCGCTTTTCTGGGGTGAGCAAACCATCGAACGCAAAAACGTCTGAACCGTTCCCCCCGCCGCAGCGGGGGGTTTTCTGCTACTTCGCCGCGTTATTCAACAGCGTATTAAATTTGTCGATCGGGCAGAAGCCGCGCGCATCGACAGGACAGCCGTTCAGTTCCAGCGTGACCCGCTGCGCCGGTTCGCTCAGTGACAGCACGCTGGCGTTACGCAGCTGCGCTGAACTCTGATAGACATACTCAATTTTCATCAGGTCGCGATCGGCGTGGGTATCATGCCAGCGCTGGAAGACAATTTTACCGCCGATCGGGGTGCGCTCCTGCTGGTCATGCAGCTGGTAGGGTTTGAAATCCAGCGCCGTCAACAGCGAGGCGATGTTAGAGTCATGGCCCACCAGCAGGGTGATTTTCGGCGATGTGGCCTGCCCGGTCACCAGGGCGTTATCAATGTATTTCACCAGTGGTCTGGCGACGTTTTGCGCCACCTCCCGGGAGGTAAACAGCGCATCCTGGTAGCCATTTTTCAGTTTTGACAGCCGCTGCCACTGGGCATCGGTGTGGATTTTCCCCCACGCCACCTTATCAGCCGGGAAGCCTTCGTAATACTGCAGGGTGAAGGCATCGACCAGCGAGTTCCCCACCTTCAGCGGCCCGGAGACGCCCGGCTCTTTTTCATATTCCGCGCTGAAACTGTCTTTAGCCGCGGTCAGCGAACAGATCTTTTTCTCTTTACAGGAGGGTGACTGGTCGTAACGGGTGATCTGCTCCAGCAGCGCGTAGCTCTCATCGAGCTGCATCTTCTGACGCTCCGTCTCCATCGCTTTCAGCGCTTTTTCGCGGAATTCAGGTGAATTGTCGGTGATCACCGGGTTGAAGGTGGGATCCATGGTGCCCATTTTTTCCTGATGGTGCACCGGCACATCGCACCCCGGGAACGCGCCGGTGATGAAGAACTGTGCGGTAGCCACGGTACGCTGCAGGCTGTTGGCATAGGCGTACACCGTGCCTGGCGGCGGGCACTCGCCGGTGGTGACCATCCCCTGCGCGGCCAGCCATTCGCGCATGTAATGCCCCATATAGACTTCAAGTACGCCGCCTTTGGTTGTCAGCTGTCCGCCGGGTACATCCCACTGCGGCCATTGCTGCGGCGTGGACTGCTCCAGTACGCTGCCGTTATTGGCGAGCGGCGCACGCAGGTTGTGGCGACTCATGATTAAAACCTGCTCCAGCTGATAACCTTCCGGCACGTCCTGCGCCTGCGCGCCGAAAGTGATTGCCATGCTGCCTGCCACTGCAACAGCGAGTAGTGCTTTTCTCATCCCTAATTCCTCACGCTTGAGTAAATGTCGGGTTAAGTGTGACAGATTTATGACAATTTACCGGGAAGCATTTCGCAAACTGATGAATAACCGCTTTCCGGCAGGCGGATTGCGTCGGTGTTATCCCTGCATATGCGCGCCGGCATACCGACACTGGCGTTCAGAGGGCGCTGGAGTCGGCTATCGCACTGGCGTTCTTCATTCCTCTGCTGATTGGTACGGGTGGCAACAGCGGAACGCAAATAACCTCCACCCTCGTGCGCGCCATGGCGCTGGGCGAGGTCCATTTGCGTGACGTCGGACGGGTCCTGCGCAAAGAGATGAGTACCTCGTTAATGATTGCCGCGACGCTGGGCGTGGCGGGTTGTATCCGCGCCTGGATGATGGGGATTGGGCTTGAGATCACCCTGATCGTCAGCCTGACGCTGGTCTGCATTACGCTCTGGAGCGCCATCGTCTCGTCGGTGATCCCAATGGTGCTTAAGCGCTTAAGCATTGACCCTGCGGTCGTATCAGCCCCGTTTATCGCGACGCTTATCGACGGTACCGGTCTGATTATCTACTTTAAAATCGCCCAGTATACGCTGGGGCTGGAGTAAGAGGTTACCCCTCCCCCGCCTGCGAGGGAGGGGTTATGTTAGCGGATTTTTGCCAGATCGCTTTCGATATCGCGCCGTCTCCCGGCGTCAGCGATCTCTCGTCCCGGACGCGCGGCCGCCTTCAGCGCCCTGTCAAAATAGGGCTTCGCCTGGTCAGGTTTATCCTGCTTGAGCAGGTAATCACCGTAGAAATAGTTCGGGTCGATGCCGTCAGGGTTGAGCGCCAGCGCTTTTTTCAGCATCTGCTCCGCTTTCGCCTTATCGCCAAAGCCAATCGGCCAGCCAGGCACCTGATAATAGAGCGCGCCGAGGCTGGTCCAGGCCGAGCCCTGCAGCGCGCCGGGATCGAGAGCGATAGCCTGCTCAAGATCGCTGCGCGCCTGTTTCACCAGACTCAGCGCCCCCAGCCCCCCTTTTGCGCCAGCCCAGCTGCTGTCAATGATCGCTGACCAGATAAGCAGCCCGGCATCCTGACGATGTCTGGCGTCGCTGGCCTGATGCGCCTGCTGGCTGAGGGTGCTAAAGCAGCTCTCCTTTTGCCCCGCGAGGCTCTGGTACTGACACACCGCCCAGCGCTGCTGCAGGTCGGAAAGTGATGAGTCTGCCAGCGCCATACCGGGCAGCAGCGCGGCCAGCGCAATGGCGGTTCTGTTGCTTCGCTTCATTCGTGGATCCCCCTTACGCCGCGACGGGCGAACGCCTGAATAACGGGCAGCTTTTTGCCAAGCGCGCTGTCGACCAGCGACGGGAACCAGGCATTGATTTTGACGAAAAGCCGTTCTGCAACGCCAAAGCGGTAGCGTTTTTGCTCTTTCTCCAGTACGTGAACGATCTGCCTGGCCACGCTTGTCGGCGAGTCGGTCTGATTGCCAAGCTGGCGGTTCAGCGCATAGACGCTATCGCTGTTAAGGGTGGTTTCGGTCGCCCGCGGTGCCGCGTAGAGTACCGCAATGCCACCCGACTGCAGTTCGCGCCCCAGCGCCTCGGAAAAACGGTAGATCGCCGCCTTTGTCGCGCTGTAGACGCTCCACGCCGGGTGGCCTATCTCGCCAAAAATGGAGCCGATATTGAGCACAATCCCGCCGGCATTGAAATAGCCGAGAAGCGCGCGGGTCATCAGCATTGGCAGCTCAATGTTGGCGCGGATCTGCTCGCGGATATCGTCGAAGGACTGATGTTCAAACAGGGCGAAGCGACTGCTTCCGGCGTTGTTGATCAACACGTCCAGCCGGTCGCCATCGGCGATCGCTGAGGCCAGGCTTAACACTTCATCGTCGCTGTAGGTCTGCATCGCGACGATATGGTGACGCTCAGGGTGCAGGAGCCCCAGACGCAGGTCGTGCAGAGCCCGTTCATTGCGCCCCACCAGCCACAGCCTGGCCCCTTTCTGCGCAAGTTCGATGGCCAGCGCCTGACCAATACCGCCGCTTGCGCCGGTCAGAAGTACCGTTTTGTCACGGAGATCCATAGGTGTGTCCCCCAATCTGGTTGAGCATCTCGCCATACAGGCGATAGACACGCCGGGCGGTATGAATAATGGCCTGCCTGTCGGCGTCGTCGGTGACGGTATCCATGAGCCGGGCGAAAAACTGCAAATGGTCCTC
Organism: Pseudomonadota bacterium; assembly: GCA_023425455.1. GTDB lineage: Bacteria > Pseudomonadota > Gammaproteobacteria > Enterobacterales > Enterobacteriaceae > Enterobacter. Next base: position 5,504 of record JAFACP010000114.1, read on the forward strand.
GTCCAGCGCGCCGTGGGAACGCAGGTAGGTCGTCGCCTGCTCTGGCAGACCAAGCCCCGACTGCAGCTGGCCGGCCACCAGCGACGCTATCGCGACGCTGGTCCCCTCCAGCACATGCACCATACCGAAGATACTCATCGGGTTGACGCGTTCGATCCGGTAGTAGAGATAGGCGATCATCATCTCAATCGGCTCCCCGGGGGCACCCGTTCTGACGCTTTGCGCGTTACCGCCGCAGACGGTGATATCGTTGAGGATCCAGTTCTGGTGGCCGTACTCTTCGTCGATATACTCGGCTATCGCCCCGCGTACCGCCTCATGAGAATCGGGCAGCCGGCTCCCGGCGCACATCAGCAGCGGCACGGTCTGGCTGACGTGGTAGTACGCCTGGGTCAAAAAGGCGATGTACATCTCCCGGGTGATGTCTCCCCGCGCGCAGCGGGCAATAACGGGAGAGCTCAGTAAGCGGTGACGCTCGGCCTGAGTCTGTTCCTGAAGATCGTGATAAAAAGGCATTATTCCTCCTCGCTACAGGTCAGGATCTGCTGTTGCAGGGCTTTCCAGATGGCTTTGCGCCGTGGTCGTCCGTTAGCCGTTAACATCGCAGGGGTTGAGATTGCTGAGGTAAAAAGCAGGCGATGGAGCCGGGCATAGTCCGGCAGCCTGGCTGAGATTGCGTCGAGCTGCGCGCGGGCGGCGGCCTCCTGTCCGTCCAGGGCATCCACCAGCGCCACGTTACGGGTCAGGCCATCGCCGAAGACCACAACCCGGCGCACTGCCGGGCACGCCATCGCCTCTGCCTCCGGCCACTCCGGCGAGAAGTTGCGGCCAAAGGCGTTAATTTGCACATTCCTGTGACGGCCTTCGAGGGTGATAAAGCCGTCCGGGCTGAGGTGGGCGATATCCCCGGTGGCGACGGGGCCAGAAAAGGTGGCGCCGCCAAGATACCCCAGCGCATTCGCAGGGCTGGTCACCCAGAGCTGCCGGCGTTTATCGAGTGAAACCGCAATGCCCGGCAGCGCGCGCCCCACGCTCCCCTGCGCGCTGGCGCCGGGGAGATTGAGGGCAACCACCGATCCGCACTCGGACAGGCCGTACCCCTCAAAAACCGGCAGGCCGCTTTGCGCCGCAGCCTCCATCAGCTGCGAGGCAATCTTGCCGCCCCCCACCGCAACGAACCGAAGCGAGGCGGTACTCTGCGGCATCTGCTGATGCAGCTGGAGCAGGACGCGCAGCAGCTCGGGAACCAGCACCAGACTTTCCGGCTGCCAGTGCGTCAGCGCCTGCAGGAATTGTTCGGGGTTGAAGCGGCTTGAGCCCTCAAAGCCGATCCGCGACGGCGCCAGGATCACCGTCCCGACCCCGAGGATCAGTGGAACATAGAGACCACACAGATTCTCCAGCAGAATACTGAGCGGCAAGGTCACAAGGTGTTTTTGCAGCGACAGCGTTGCCAGCGACGACGCCAGCGCGCTGGCGGTCCAGAACATCCCCTCCGCGCTCAGGCAAACGCCCTTTGGCTCGCCGGTAGTGCCGGAGGTGTAGGTCACTTTCGCGGTCCCCGGCGGCAGCGGGTTAAGCGTCTGCGGCGTGCGGGTGTATACGCTGCCGAGCAGAAACGGATGGCTCTGCCAGCCGGTCTGCGCCTCGCCACCCACGCGGGCATCGACAGAGGCGGATGCACAGACCCACGCCTTTTGCTCGCGGGTAAAGAAAAGCGGTAGCGGGACCACCACAATGCCGCTGACCAGACAGGCCAGATCGACGATCGCCCATTCGGGGCTGTTTTCAAGCTCCAGCGCCAGCCGGCGGATGCCGAGCCGGGTAAAGGTATCGGCGGTGTCGCGAACGGCGGCCAGATAAGCCTGCCAGCTCCAGACGCTGCCTTCGCCGCGCAGGGCAACCGCCTGAGGATGGCGGGCCGCCTGTTGTTCAAGCATGTCCAGAAACATAATCTTCTCCGCCTGCGTCTGCCCAGGGGGGCGCAGGTAAAGGGGTAAAAAGGGTCAGCAGCAGGCTGGAGTGGCTGAGGGTGGCATGCCCGCCCGGCAGTTCGCCGGCCATGACCTGGGGGTCGTGCTGGTAGTAATCTCCCCACTCCCGGGCGGCATCAGCCAGCTTTTCAGGCCGGGCTGCGGCCAGGTGAATGGGCTGCAGGTGAAGACGATGAAAGGTATTGCGTATTTTTCGGGTGCCCGTGAAGGCGATCCAGGCAAAATGATACTGATACAGAAGCTGACACACCGCCGCGAACATCACCCGGGCTGATGCGCCGTCAGCGGCGGTGAAATTGCCCACCTCGACTATCGATTCGCGGGCGACACAGGTCGTGATCCGTGAGGCCAGCAGCGCCTCAATCGGCTGATCAAGGTAGTGCTCCAGGAACAATGGCCCCTGCCCGGCGCTCTGAATGCCGCACGCGGCTTTCAGCGCCCCGCGACCGTCATACATGCCCAATAGCCAGGGCATGCAGTGGGATAACCGGGCATGATGATTTTGATAATAATTTTCCCGGATCAGCACGGAAACCGCGTTGATTTCGTCGCCGCCAGGAAACCATTTTAGCGTGTAGGGTGACATTATCCGCATCGTTAAACCTCCAGTGGATAATATCACTCTGGCTTTTATTTATTATTTTAACCTTAAGATAAAAAAATAATTATTCTGATAACTTGCCGCAGCCCAGAGACAGAAAAATTAATGTCTTCTTAATCTTCAGGCTTTATAACCAGCAGAGGATTATTGTCAGGAGCGTTAAAAAATGAAAAGACATTACGCACGCAGCCAAATCGTGATGCACTGGTTAGTGCTGATAGTGATTGTTATCGCCTATGCCACCATGAACCTGAAAGGCATGGCGCCGCGAGGCAGCACGGAGCGGGCGGCGCTGGCGCTGATTCACTACACGGCAGGGGTCAGCGTGCTGGTGCTGATGGTGCTGCGTATGGCGCTGAAGGTGAAAAATAGCGACCCGGCGATCCTTCCGCCGCCGCCGCGCTGGCAGGTTATCGCCGCGAAATCGCTGCACGGTATATTGTATTTAATGTTTATCGCTCTGCCCGTTCTCGGCGTCGCATCACTTTATTTCGGTCAGGTTGCATGGAGTTTCTTCGGTTTTGCCATGCCGGTCGCCGCAGTCGCTGATGCGGAAATGCAGCATACCTTAAAAGAGATCCACGAACTCATTGCTAACACCGGTTATTATTTAATTGGTTTACATGCCGCTGCTGCGATATTTCACCACTATGTGATGGGTGACAATACATTAGAAAGAATGTTGCCCGTGCTGCAGGCAAAAAAAACCGGTAAATAACGTGATGGCGTTTTCGTCTTCTGCACGCGACGCAGAAGACGAAAACTGGCGCTTATGCCGCCGTTGCGGCAATCAGCGTTTCCACCGTCCGGGCAAAGGCGTCGATCGCCAGCGCCACGTCCTGAACCCGCACCGACTCCGCCGGATGGTGGCTGATGCCACCTTTACAGCGGACAAACAGCATCCCCACCGGCCAGCGCTCCGCCATCGCGATGGCGTCATGTCCGGCACCGCTCGGCAGCGAGAGGGCGCGCCCCTGCACCGTGGCAACCGCGTCGGCAATCAGCGCCTGCAGCCCTGCATCGCACGGCGTGGCGGCAATCCGGTAAAACTCTTCGTGGCTAAACTGGAGGCCGCGCCGCGCGGCAATCGCCTGCCCCTGTTCCAGCAGCGCGCCGAGCAGCGCATCAAGCGGCGCATCCTGCGGGCCACGAATATCCAGCGTCAGGCTGACTTCGCCGGGAATGACGTTGACTGCGCCGGGCAGACAGCGCAACTCACCGACCGTGGCCACCTGATTTCCCCCCTGCCCGCAGGCCATACTTTCGATGGCCACCATCCACTCTGCCGCCGCCGCCAGCGCATCCTTACGGTGGGTCATCGGCACGGTGCCGGCATGTCCCGCTTCGCCGAGAAAACGGCAGTTAAGCCGGCGTGCGCCGTTAATCGCCTCGACCACGCCCAGCGCCAGGTTCGCCTGCTCGAGGCAAGGGCCCTGCTCAATGTGCAGCTCCAGGTAGGCGCTGAAATCCTCCACCCGCCGCGCCGCCTGGGCTGTCGCATTGGGATCCAGACCGGCCGCCACCATCGCCTGGGCGACGCTGACTCCCTCCGCATCGGTGGTCTGCAGCCAGTTTGACGGCCAGCTTCCGGTCAGACCACGGCTGCCAAGCAGGGTGATACCAAACCGGGTGCCCTCTTCATCGCAAAAACCGACGATCTCAATCGCCTGCGCCAGACGCTTCCCCTGCTGATGCAGGTTCGCCACCACCTCAATGGCGGTCAGCACCCCCAGCATCCCGTCGTAACGTCCGGCGTTGCGCACCGTATCC
>JAFACP010000122.1 GCA_023425455.1 Pseudomonadota bacterium
CCGGGGCGTTTACCCCGGCAGTGGTGTCAGCCAAGCGCCTGCGCCAGCAGGGTGATGGGGTGTTCGCAGCGCTTGCTGGTGGACATCTCAATCTGCCATTTGCAGGTTTCGCAGTCGGTGACCACCAGATCGGCGCCGCTCTCCTCAATCTGGCGGAACAGCGGCGCGCCAATCGCCTGCGCGGTGGGGTAGTTTTCGCGTTTAAACCCGTAGGTCCCCGCAATGCCGCAGCAGCGCGAATCCAGCACCGTCAGCTCAAGCCCGGGGATCAGGCGCAAAAGCGCCAGCGTATACAGTGACCAGCCCATTTTTTCCATGTGGCACGGCGTGTGATACACCACCTTCAGCGGTAATCGCCCCAGCGGCAGCGTTTTCCCGCTGTCGAGCTGACGCCACAGAAAACGGGTTGCCAGCTCAATGTGCTCGCGCAGGCCGCCGTTATCCACATCCAGCAGATGCGGATATTCGTCGCGCAGGGTGAAGGTGCAGGTTGAAGACGTTGCCAGCACCGGCAGCCCTTTTTCGACGATCGCCTCGCGCAGCGAGGCAACATTGTGGTGTGCCTGCTTACGCGCTTTATCGGTAAAGCCGTTAGCAATAAGCGGGACGCCGCAGCACTTCTCTTTATTCAGCAACTGTACCCCGGTGCCCATCGCGTTCAGCACCCTGAGCAGCGCTTTGCCCAGCGGCGGATGGTTGTAATTTACATAACAGCCGTGGAAAAAGGCCACCTGGTCGGCATACTGTGCCTGCTGCGCCGCCACCGTTCGGTACCAGCGGCGAAATGTGCCATGGGCGTATTTCGGCAGGCTGCGGTGGTGGTCGATTTTCAGCGTGACGTCCAGCAACTGGCGTACCGGCTTGAGCGACGTGGCGGCGTTGACCAGCGGCGCAAAAGGCGTTGAGACGGTTCCCATCAGATCGGTGTGGCTGAGAATGGCGTCGCGCAGGGTCGGTTTTTGGCTGCTGTAACGTGCGCGTGCGCGCTGGATGATGTCCCCGATTTTAACGTCAGACGGACAGGCCACTTCGCAGCGTTTACAGTTGATGCAATATTTCAGCGCTTCGTCGTACAGCGCGCCATCCTTAAGGCGCAGGCGCTCACCGTCAGGCCCCGCCTGTTTAGGGCCAGGATAGTGCGGATTAACGCCGCTGACCGGGCACACGGTGGTGCAGACGGTGCACTTAATACAGCTTTCAAAACGGGTATCGTTCATTATTTTGCCTCCGTGCGTTGCGCGATATGCTCCGCGACGCTGAGCGCGGTGATGGCGCAGACGCCGCCGCCGCAGCCCTGGGCGACAGGATCGAAGCCGCCCAGCAGCGAGCCAATCGCATAGAGATTGTCGACCGGGACGCCTGAGAGCTGCGGGCGGAAATGGTTATCGACAATAACCCCGAACTGTTGCCACGGCTGTGGGACAAAGAAATCCTGCTGGTACCACTCCGCGCGCGACAGCGTTTGCCGGACATCCAGCCCGAGAATGGCCTCGCGAATGCCGTCGCGGCTGCTCAGCAGGCCATTGCTGAAGAAACTGCCGCTGGCCAGCACCGTAAAACGCGCCCGCAGCGGAATATCATCATGATTACGGGTCCAGACCTCGCTGACCGCACCGTGAGTGAGGCTGATTTTTTTTACCTCATCTCCCGCCATCCACACGCCGCCCAGGGCAATAAACTGACGCTGAAGCTGGGTATGCAGGCGTATACCGGGTACCGACGGGGGAAGCGTCGGCAGCAAACCGAGGCGACAGGGCAGGCGAGCGGAGAGCCAGCGCCAGAGGCGGTTGTCCTCGAGGCCAAAGCAGGCGGGCAGCAGCAGCGCATCGCACTGTTCGCCGTGCTCTCTGAGGGCTTCAAACAGCCGCGACCCGTTGACCTCATTGTCGAGGAAGCGGGCGATATTCACCGCCCGAAATTCGCTCGGGTTTTCGCGCAGCAGGTCAAGTTCGGGCAGTTCGATTTCGGCGGCAGTCGCGTTGATCCCCCTCTGACGCAGCGACGCCGCGGCCAGGTGAGGCTGAAAATCAAGAAAACCGCTGATTCCGGCCACGGTGACGCGCGCGTCCGTGAAGGGTGAAACGGGAACTTCCCCGGGGCTGAGCCAGGCCGCGCGCAAGGTGCCAAGCGGGGTCAGGCGCTGGTGATTTCGTTCAGCGCTGCCGTGTAATTGCGCGCCGCACGCCGCCAGCAGCGCCTGGGTCTGATGAGCGAAGCGCGCAATGTTCTGCGTACCGGCCAGACGATACGGGTGTTCCGGCGGCAGGCAATCCGGCTGGCTCAGCGCCTTCAGCGGCTCGTTGACCGGGGTGCCGTCGGGCAGGGCACCCAGGAGATCCAGTGAGCCTGAGGAGAAGTGCAGGGCGCTTTGTCCCCGGGTGATGATGGCGCAGCGTAGTCCCTGCTTCGCGAGAGTGATGCCGCAGAGCAAACCCGCCAGCCCGCCGCCGACGATCAGGGTATCAAATTTCATCGTACTGCTCCTTTTCCAGACCGCACAGCCCCTGGTAGATCCAGCGGGTAAATTCGCTTTCGCGCAGGGCATCGCCCCAGGCAACAGGCTGAATGCCTTTCCAGCGCTCATTTAAAAAGTCGCTAAGCTGCTGAAGCGACTGGTCGGAAGTCGTGGCATGAAAACGCTGCAGCAGCCCGGCGGCACGGCAGGCGCACAGCTCGCCCTGGCAGGTTCCCATCCCTACGCGGGTCCGGCGGCGTAAATCGAGCAGCGTATTGACCGTCAGGTTCTCCACGGCGTACTGCACTTCGCCTGCGGTAACCGCCTCGCATTCGCACACCAGGCTGCGGCTGAGCCGCCCGGAGCCCAGCCACTGCGGAGTACGGTCGCCGTGGCGATAAATGGCCGAGCCGCGCAGAGGGGCCGGCAGCGAGATGATTTTTTGCAGCGTTTTCTCGTTCGATTGCTGCGAGCCGGGCAGCGCCTGCTCCGCCGTCACGCATGGCCGTGTATTGCCAAGCTTGCGGCAGACGGTATCGGTCGCCCATTGCGCCATCAGGCGGTAGGTCATCAGCTTGCCGCCGGTGATGGTGATAAAGCCGTCCATACCATCCCGCTCAGCGTGATCGAGCAGCACGATCCCACGGCTGACGTTACGTCCGCTCGGGTCGTCATCGCTGGCCACCAGCGGGCGCACGCCGGCATAGGCGCGCAGAATACGGGTTTGCGCCATCACTGGCGCCAGTTTTTCTCCCTCACGCAGCAGGATATCAACCTCTTCGGCCGTCACCCGGTTATCGTCAATGTCGCGATAGTCGATGTGGGTTGAGGTGGTGCCAATCAGCGAAATGGTGTCGCCAGGGACCAGGATATCGGCGTCGGAGGGTTTACGGCAGCGGTTGATCACGTGGTTGTTAATCCGGTGATCGAGGATCAGCAGCGACCCCTTCGCCGGGAACATGCGGACCGCCAGGTCGGCGTATTCGGCAATACGTTGCCCCCAGATCCCGGCGGCGTTCACCACCACCGGAGCGTACAGCGCGCGATGTTCGTGAAAACGCGTATCGAACACCCGTACCCCGACCACGCGGCTGCCCTGGCGGATAAGCCCGGTAACCTCATAGCCGGTGAGGATCTGCGCGCCATGTTCGCGGGCGTCCAGCATGTTGGCGGCGGTGAGACGAAACGGATCCACCGTGCCGTCGGGGACTTTTACCGCGCCGGTGAGCGCCGGGTTGACGGCAGGCTCCATCCGACGCGCAAGTACAGGATCGATGACTTCAGCGCCGATCCCTGCCGCCTGACAGGCGCTGACAAAGGTGCGCTGAAAGGCAAGATCGTCTTCCGGAAGGGTGATAAACAGGCCGTTCGTCGCTTCGATACAGTGGCGGGCAATACGCTTGAGGATCTGGTTTTCCGCGATGCACTCGCGGGCCGATTCACCGTCGGTGACGGCGTAGCGTGCGCCGCTGTGGAGCAGGCCGTGGTTGCGTCCGGTGGCGCCTGTCGCGATGTCATGACGTTCGAGAAGCGTGACGCTCAGGCCGCGTAACGCGCAGTCACGCGCGATCCCGGCACCGGTTGCCCCGCCGCCAATGATAATCACATCGCTGTCGCGGGG
>JAFACP010000187.1 GCA_023425455.1 Pseudomonadota bacterium
GTGCTGGATACCCCGGCTGACGGGCATTATCACATGTATGCCGGCGGTACGACCCAGCAGGAGATGCGCGAAGCGCCTGACGCTATCGACACCCTGCTGCTGCAACCCTGGCAACTGGTGAAAACCAAAAAAGTGGTGCAGGAAAGCTGGAACCAGCCCGCGACCGTGGTGCAAATCCCGATGGGACTGGCCGGAACCGACGAACTGCTGATGGCGGTAAGCCAGTTAACCGGCAAAGCCATTCCGGATAGCTTAGCGCTGGAGCGCGGTCGGCTGGTGGACATGATGCTCGACTCCCACACCTGGCTGCACGGCAAGAAATTTGGCCTGTTCGGCGACCCGGATTTTGTCATGGGGCTGACCCGCTTCCTGCTGGAACTGGGCTGCGAACCGACGGTGATTCTGTGCCATAACGGCAGCAAGCGCTGGCAGAAAGCGATGAAGAAAATGCTTGAAGCCTCGCCGTACGGGAAAGAGAGCGAAGTCTTTATCAACTGCGATCTGTGGCATTTCCGCTCGCTGATGTTTACCCGTCAGCCGGACTTTATGATCGGTAACTCCTACGCCAAGTTTATCCAGCGCGATACGCTGGCGAAGGGTGAACAGTTTGAAGTGCCGCTGATCCGCCTTGGGTTCCCACTGTTCGATCGCCACCATCTGCACCGCCAGACCACCTGGGGTTACGAAGGGGCCATGAGTATCCTCACCACGCTGGTTAATGCGGTGCTGGAGAAAGTCGACAGAGAGACCATCAAGCTCGGCAAAACCGACTACAGCTTCGATCTTATCCGTTAACCATCACAGCCCCGCCTTGCGCGGGGCTCAGGGAGGCACTATGCCGGTCGTTACTATTCGCCAGCGCGGCGCGGATCTCTACTGCTATATCGCCAAACAGGATCTGGAAGCGAAAATTCTGGACGTTGAGCACGACACCCCGGAACGCTGGGGCGGTGCGATTTCTCTTGAGGGCGGTCGCCGCTATTACGTCAATCTGCAACCCGGACGACCCTCATTTCCCATTAGCCTGCGCGCCACCCGCGACGCCCTGGTATAAGGAGATGCGCAATGTCCGACAACGACACTCTTTTCTGGCGGATGCTGGCGCTGTTCCAGGCGCTGCCGGAACTGCAACCCGCGCAAATCATGGCGTGGCTGACCGGCGACTGCGATGAGGCGCTGACGCCAGAGCTGCTGGCCTCGCTGGATCAACGCCATCTGGAGCAGCGCTTTCCTCATGAGGACGCATTAATGTCCGCCGGGCGCTGGGCGCGGGTGAAAGCGTGCCTGAAAGGCGATCTGCCCGCCCATTTGCGCGTGATCGACCACGCGGCGCGTCGCCCGCAGTTGATTGCCGCCTTCTGCTCGCAGGATGGGCTGGCAATTAACGGCCATTTCGGCCAGGGGCGGCTGTTTTTTATTTATGCCTTTGATGACCAGGGCGGCTGGCTGTATGACTTACGCCGTTACGCCGCCAGCCCGCAGGACAAAGAACCTAACGAGAGCCGCGCGCAACTGCTCGGCGATTGCCATCTGCTGTTCTGCGAAGCGATTGGCGGCCCCGCCGCTGCCCGCCTGATCCGCCACAATATCCATCCGATGAAAGTCGCCCCCGGCCAGACCATTAGCTCGCAGTGCGACGCCATCAAAACGCTCCTCAACGGGCAACTGCCGCCGTGGCTGGCAAAACGCCTTGAGCGCGCCAACCCGCTGGAAGAACGGGTGTTCTGAATTCATCCCCTTCGGGGGATTTTTTTTGCGTGAACATTGCGCCAATTGTCTGCTTTGTTGCAAAACCGACACTTTTTTTATCTTAAAAATCAATCACTCATTGCTGGCTCGCGAATTGCACCTGCTGCTACAACCCAACCAGATGATGAGGTGATGATGAAGGGGAACGAGATCCTGGCTTTGCTCGATGAACCTGCCTGCGAGCACAACCATAAACAGAAATCCGGCTGCAGCGCGCCGAAACCCGGCGCGACGGCGGGCGGCTGCGCCTTTGACGGTGCGCAGATCACCCTGCTGCCACTCTCCGATGTTGCCCACCTGGTACACGGCCCCATTGGTTGTACCGGTAGCTCATGGGATAACCGTGGCAGCTTCAGTTCCGGCCCGACGATCAACCGGCTGGGTTTTACCACCGATCTGAGCGAACAGGATGTGATTATGGGGCGCGGCGAACGCCGCCTGTTCCATGCCGTGCGCCATATCGTCAACCGCTACCATCCGGCCGCCGTCTTTATCTATAACACCTGCGTCCCCGCGATGGAGGGCGACGATATCGAAGCCGTCTGTCAGGCGGCAGAAACCGCCACCGGCGTACCGGTGATTGCCGTTGATGTCGCCGGGTTTTACGGCAGCAAGAATCTCGGCAACCGGCTGGCCGGTGAAGTGATGGTGAAAAAGGTCATTGGCGGGCGTGAACCCGCGCCGTGGCCGGAAGATACGCCGTTTGCCCCGGCGCATCGCCACGATATCGGGCTGATTGGCGAATTCAATATTGCCGGGGAGTTCTGGCACATTCAGCCGCTGCTCGATGAGCTGGGTATTCGCGTGCTCGGCAGCCTCTCCGGCGACGGGCGCTTCAGTGAAATCCAGACGCTGCACCGGGCGCAGGTCAATATGCTGGTCTGCTCCAGGGCGCTGATCAACGTCGCCCGCTCGCTGGAGCAGCGCTACGGCACGCCGTGGTTCGAAGGCAGTTTTTATGGCGTACGCGCCACCTCTGACGCTCTGCGGCAACTGGCGGCGCTGACCGGAGACCGCGATCTGATGCAGCGCACCGAACAGCTTATTGCCCGCGAAGAACAGCAAACAGAACAGGCGTTGGCCCCGCTGCGTGAACGGCTGCGCGGGCGCAAAGCGCTGCTCTATACCGGCGGCGTGAAATCCTGGTCGGTGGTCTCGGCGCTTCAGGATCTGGGCATGGAAGTGGTGGCGACCGGTACGCGCAAATCCACCGAAGAGGATAAACAGCGCATCCGCGAACTGATGGGTGCCGACGCGCTGATGCTTGATGAAGGCAACGCCCGCTCGCTGCTGGACGTGGTTTACCGCTACCAGGCGGACATGATGATCGCCGGGGGACGCAATATGTATACCGCCTACAAAGCGCGGCTGCCGTTCCTTGATATAAATCAGGAACGCGAGCACGCCTTTGCCGGTTACCGCGGCATTGTCACGCTGGCCGAACAGCTCTGCCTGACCATGGAAAGCCCGGTCTGGCCGCAAACCCATTCCCGCGCACCGTGGCAATAAGGAGCCCGCAATGGCAGAAATTATCCGTAGTAAAAAGCCGCTGGCCGTCAGCCCGGTAAAAAGCGGCCAGCCGCTGGGCGCGATTCTGGCGAGCATGGGCTTTGAACAGAGCATTCCGCTGGTTCATGGCGCTCAGGGGTGCAGCGCCTTCGCGAAGGTCTTTTTTATCCAGCATTTTCATGATCCGATCCCGCTGCAATCGACGGCAATGGACCCGACATCCACCATTATGGGTGCCGATGAGAACATCTTTACCGCGCTGAATGTGCTGTGCTCACGCAACAACCCGAAAGCGATTGTTCTGCTGAGCACCGGCCTTTCCGAGGCGCAGGGCAGCGATATTTCGCGCGTGGTGCGCCAGTTCCGCGATGAATTCCCGCGCCATAAAGGGGTGGCGCTGCTGACCGTTAACACACCGGATTTTTACGGTAGCCTGGAAAACGGCTACAGCGCGGTGCTGGAGAGCATGGTTGAACAATGGGTGCCGGAAAAACCGCAGCCGGGCGTGCGCAATCGCCGCGTGAACCTGCTGCTCAGCCATTTGCTGACGCCGGGCGACGTCGAGTTGTTGCGCAGCTATGTCGAGGCATTTGGCCTGCAACCGGTGATTGTGCCGGATCTCTCCCAATCGCTGGATGGCCATCTCGCCAGCGGGGATTTCTCGCCGATTACCCAGGGCGGCAGCAGCCTGCGGCTGATTGAACAGATGGGACAGAGCCTCGGCACCTTCGCCATTGGCGTTTCCCTCTCCCGCGCCGCACAGTTGCTGGCGCAGCGCAGCCATGCAGAGGTCGTCACGTTGCCGCACCTGATGACCATGAGCCAGTGCGATACGTTTATTCACCAACTGAAGCGCCTCTCCGGGCGCGATGTGCCAGCGTGGATCGAGCGCCAGCGCGGGCAATTGCAGGATGCGATGATCGATTGTCATATGTGGTTGCAGGGCGCGCCCGTCGCGCTGGCCGCCGAGGGCGATCTGCTCGCCGCCTGGTGCGATTTCGCCCGCGATATGGGCATGGTTCCCGGCCCGGTGGTGGCACCGGTGAGCCAGAAAGGGTTGCAGGATCTGCCGGTTGAAAAAGTGATCATCGGCGATCTGGAGGATATGCAGGATCTGTTGTGCGATACGCCTGCATCGCTGCTGGTGTCCAATTCTCATGCCGTTGATTTGGCCAGCCAGTTCAACATTCCGCTGGTGCGCGCCGGTTTCCCCCTGTTTGACCGTCTGGGCGAATTTCGCCGCGTGCGCCAGGGTTACGCCGGGATGCGCGACACCTTGTTTGAGCTGGCGAATGCGTTGCGCGATCGCCACCATCATCTTGCCGCTTATCACTCGCCGCTGCGCCAGCGTTTTTACGAACCCGCATCTTCGGGAGGTGACTATGCAACATGTTAGCCGACAATTCAGCACCATCTGCGACTGTGAATGGTCGATGAGAGTGGCCTTTGCCAGTTCCGATTACCACCATGTCGATCAGCATTTCGGCGCGACACCGCGGCTGGTGGTGTACGGCGTCAAAGAGGATGACGTCACCCTGCTGCGGGTGGTGGATTTCTCGGTACTGCCCGGCCATCAGCAGGAGAAACTGACCAGCCGGATTAACGCGCTGGAGGATTGCGTAACGCTCTACTGCGTGGCGATCGGCGAGGCGGTGTTTCGCCAGCTTTTGCAGGTTGGCGTGCGCGCGGTGCGCGTTCCGGCAGAGACGACGATTGTCGGGCTGTTGCAGGAAATCCAACACTACTGGTACGACAAAGAGCAGCGAAGAAGCGCGCGCAGCCGCAATCCCGATCGCTTTGCCGGGCTGCTGGCGGAAGATGAGTGGCAGGAAGAGGATGAGCGCTGATGCCTTTTCTGTGTCAGCTCTGTGACAAAGCCAACATAAAACTGCGACATAGTTCGCGGTTTTATGTCAGGCGTCAAAATCATCTCATTGAAATATAACGACTTCATCTTCTGGTACTGCTTTTGCTTCAACGATATTACCCGCTGTTGATTGACGCGGTGTAATGCGCTCCGGCGCGTTCCGTCATACATACTGGGAGCCAAAAGCATGTGGAATTACTCCGAGAAAGTGAAAGATCATTTTTTTAATCCCCGTAACGCCCGGGTGGTGGAAAACGCCAACGCCGTGGGTGATGTGGGATCGTTAAGCTGTGGCGATGCGTTACGGCTGATGCTGCGAGTGGATCCGCAAGATGAAACCATTCTTGAGGCCGGGTTTCAGACCTTTGGTTGCGGCAGCGCAATTGCCTCTTCTTCCGCCTTAACGGAACTGATTATCGGCCGCACGCTGGCGCAGGCCGAACAGGTTACCAACCAACAAATTGCCGATTATCTTGACGGTTTACCGCCGCAAAAAATGCACTGCTCGGTTATGGGCCAGGAAGCGCTGCGCGCCGCCATCGTCAACTACCGTGGTGAAACGCTGGAAGATGACCACGAAGAAGGCGCACTGATTTGTAAGTGCTTTGGCGTGGATGAAGGACAGATTCGCCGCGCGGTGCTAAGCAACGGGCTGACCACGCTGGAAGAGGTGATCAACTACACCAAAGCAGGCGGCGGCTGTACTTCGTGTCATGAAAAAATCGAACTGGCGCTGGCCGATATTCTCGCGCAGCACCCGCAGGTCGCCGCGCCGGTTGCGACAACCAAAGATCCGCACTGGCAGGAAGTGGTTGATGCCATCACTGAACTGCGCCCGCATATTCAGGCCGATGGCGGCGATATGGCGTTGCTCAGCGTGGCAAATCATAAAGTCACGGTCAGCCTCTCCGGCAGTTGTAGCGGCTGCATGATGACCGACATGACGCTCGCCTGGTTACAGCAAAAACTGATGGAACGCACCGGCTGTTATATGGAAGTCGTGGCCGCTGAAGCCGCAGCGTATTAACAGAGGGGGAAAAACATGAAACAGGTTTATCTGGATAACAACGCCACCACGCGAATCGATCCGATGGTGCTTGAAGCGATGATGCCCTTTCTGACCGAGCATTATGGCAACCCCTCTTCGATTCATGATTTCGGCACACCTTCCCGTGTGGCCCTTGAGCGCGCGCACCAGCAGGTTGCCACCCTGCTTGGCGCCGATCATGCCAGCGAGATTATTTTCACCTCCTGCGCGACCGAAGCCACGTCAACCGCGCTGCATGCCTGCGTGGAATTGATGCCGGAGCGCCGGGAAATCATCACCTCCGCGGTGGAGCACCCGGCCACGCTCGCCGTTTGCGAACACCTGGAGCGCCAGGGTTACCTGATCCACCGCATTGGCGTGAATAGCGACGGCGCGCTGGATATGGAGCAGTACCGCCAGGCGCTCAGTTCTCGGGTGGCGGTGGTCAGCGTGATGTGGGCGAACAACGAAACCGGCGTGCTGTTTCCGGTGATTGAAATGGCAGCCATGGCGCAGGAGTACGGCGCGCTGTTCCACTGCGATGCGGTACAGGTGGTCGGCAAAATTCCGCTGGATATTGGCCGCACGCAGATCGATATGCTCTCCTGCTCGGCGCACAAACTGCACGGGCCGAAAGGTGTCGGCTGCCTCTATCTGCGGCGCGGAACGCGTTTTCGTCCGCTGTTGCGCGGCGGCCATCAGGAGCGCGGACGCCGCGCAGGGACGGAAAACATCGCCGGGATCGTCGGCATGGGCACAGCCTGCGAACTGGCGCAGATCCATCTGCCGGGTGCCTCCTCGCTGGCGCAACTGCGCGATCGACTGCAGGAAGGGCTTATCGCGCAGGTGCCCTCCGTGATGGCCATGGGCGGTAACCAGCCGCGCGTACCAGGCACCACCAATCTGGCGTTTAAGTTTATCGAAGGGGAAGCCATTTTATTGCTGCTGAACCAGGCGGGAATTGCGGCGTCGAGCGGCAGCGCCTGTACCTCCGGTTCGCTGGAACCTTCGCATGTCATGCGGGCGATGAACATTCCTTACACCGCCGCGCACGGCAGTATTCGTTTTTCGCTGTCACGCTACACGCGTGAGAAAGAGATCGACTACGTGATCGACACCCTGCCAACGATTATAGCCCGCCTGCGGATGCTCTCGCCCTACTGGCAGGAGGGGAAACCCGGGGCGGCTGAATCAGCATTTGCGCCGTTATACGGCTAAGGCGGCGAGCATGAATGTGCTTATCAACGACACCACTCTGCGTGACGGCGAACAGAGTCCGGGTGTCGCGTTTCTCGCCAGTGAGAAAATCGCCATCGCCGAGGCGCTGTTTGCGGCGGGCATTACCGCGCTCGAAGTCGGTACGCCAGCGATGGGCGACGAGGAGCGCCAGCGCATTTTGCAGGTGCGCCGGCATTTACCCGCTGCAACGCTGATGTCCTGGTGTCGGATGAACCGCGATGAGATCCACCAGAGCGCGGATCTCGGTATGGACTGGGTGGATATCTCCCTGCCCGCTTCGGATAAGCTGCGCCAGTACAAGCTGCGCGAACCGCTGCCACAGTTGCTCGATAAACTGGGCTCGCTGATTGCACAAGCGCGGACGCTGGGCATGCAGGTCTGTGTCGGCTGTGAGGATGCCTCACGCGCCAGCGATCAGACGCTGAGCCAGATTGCCGATATTGCCCGCGAGGCGGGCGCGAAACGGCTGCGTTTCGCCGACACTCTCGGCCTGCTCGATCCCTTTACCACCACCACCCGTATTCGGGCGCTTGCCGAATACTGGCCGGGTGAAATCGAAATGCACGCCCACAACGATCTGGGGCTGGCGACCGCAAATACGCTGGCGGCGGTGCGCGCCGGAGCCTCCAGCGTCAACACGACAGTGCTCGGGCTGGGCGAACGCGCAGGCAATGCCGCGCTGGAAACCGTTGCGCTGAGCCTGAGCCGCTGCCTGCAACGGGATTGCGGCGTTGATTTTACGCGCCTGCCGTCCCTGTGCCAGACCGTGGCCGACGCGACACAGCGGGCGATTGATCCGCAGCAACCGCTGGTCGGTTCGCAGGTGTTCACCCATGAATCCGGCGTTCATGTTGCCGCGCTGCTGCGCGATCGCGAAAGTTATCAGGCGATTGATCCGGCGCTGATGGGGCGCGAGTACCGGCTGGTGCTGGGCAAACACTCCGGTCGCCAGGCGGTAGATGGCGTCTTCGCCCGCATGGGGTATCACCTCGATAACCTGCAAATCGATCTGCTGCTGCCAGCGATCCGCCGCTTTGCCGAGCGCTGGAAACGCTCGCCGAAAGAGGATGAGTTGGTGGCAATTTACGATGCGCTGTGCGGGGAATCCGCACACTTTGCGAGGGGCTGACGATGGAGTGGTTTTATC
>JAFACP010000197.1 GCA_023425455.1 Pseudomonadota bacterium
CCGCTAAGCATCGATGATTTATTGGGCATATGCACGGGCGAGAGTGACACTTTTCACAAAAGAAGAGGGAAGTGTGATGTCGATCGGGACGGATGTTTGAATGAAATGAAATATGGTTTTGAAATAAGAAATGGGTCTGCAAGGGGAGAGGCGCCCCCTCCCCCTGGAGAGGGCGAGAGACAGCGTCAGGCGATGGTCACCTTGCCGTCCAGATAGACATCCTGCACGGCATTAATCAACTTCACGCCGTCAGCCATCGATTTTTTAAACGCTTTACGGCCCAGGATCAGCCCCATGCCGCCCGCGCGTTTGTTAATTACCGCAGTGCGTACGGCGTCGGCAAGATCGGTTTCACCGCCCGCCGCGCCGCCAGAGTTAATCAGCCCGGCGCGGCCCATATAGCAGTTTGCCAGCTGGTAACGCACCAGATCGATCGGGTTATCGCTGGTCAGCTTGCTGTAGACGCGGTCGTCGGTATAGCCAAAATTGACGGCTTTATACCCGCCGTTATTTTCCGCCATCTTCTGCTTCACAATATCCGCGCCGATGGTTGCCGCCAGATGGTTCGCCTGGCCGGTGAGATCGGCGGAGACATGGTAATCAACCCCCTCTTTCTTAAAGGCCGGGTTACGCAGGTAGGCCCACAGCACCGTAACCATGCCCAGCTCGTGGGCGCGCTCGAAGGCGGCAGAGATCTCTTCTATCTGACGACGCGACTGCTCTGAACCGAAATAGATGGTCGCCCCGACCGCGACCGCGCCCATGTTAAAGGCCTGCTCCACGCTGGCGTACAGCGTCTGGTCATATTCTGTCGGGTAGCTCAGGGTTTCGTTATGATTAAGCTTAACCAGAAACGGAATGCGGTGGGCATAGCGACGCGAGACGGAGGCCAGCACGCCGTAAGTCGAGGCCACGCAGTTACAGCCGGCCTCTATCGCCAGCTCAACGATGTTTTTCGGGTCAAAATAGAGCGGGTTTGCCGCAAAGGATGCCCCGGCGGAGTGCTCAACGCCCTGGTCAACCGGCAAAATGGAGAGATACCCGGTGCCCGCCAGCCGTCCGGTGTTGTAGAGGGTCTGCATATTTCGCAGCACCGCAGGCGGACGATTGTTATCAACCATCACGCGGTCCACATAGTCGTGGCCAGGCAGGTAGAACTGGTCGGCCGGAATGGTCATACAACGATGCTGTAGCAGGCTGTCGGCGTCTTTGCCAAGCAATTGCGCAATATCAGTCATGGTGATACTCCCGTCAGTTCCGACATCATGTCGGTGAGTGATATCCAGGCTCACATTTTGATGAGCAGACTAAGCCTGGTCCCGACTGAACAGATTTTCCACCGCCCGCGACCGCTTTCAGCACATTCTGCTGCGTCGGTCGCTGTACAACAAAACTGTTACATCGATCAAACAATCACCACAAAGGTATTTAAAAGGTATTATTGAATGGTATGTTAAAGGCGTACCCTCACTGACATGCAGGATTAAACAATGAAAACGAAAGTCCAACTGTCATTCATGATGTTTGTTGAATGGTTTATCTGGGGCGCGTGGTTTGTGCCGCTGTGGCTGTGGCTGAGCAAAAGCGGCTTTACCGCCGGTGAAATCGGCTGGTCTTACGCCTGTACCGCTATCGCCGCGATCCTTTCACCGATCCTCGTCGGCTCGCTGACCGATCGCTTCTTCGCGGCGCAGAAGGTGCTGGCCCTGCTGATGTTTACCGGCGCTGTGCTGATGTACTTCGCCGCGCAGCAGACCCAGTTCAGCACCTTCTTCCCGCTGCTGCTGGCCTACTCGCTGACCTACATGCCCACCATCGCGCTGACCAACAGTATCGCCTTTGCCAATGTGGATGACGTGGAGGCCGATTTCCCGCGCATTCGCGTAATGGGCACCATCGGCTGGATCGCCTCTGGCCTGGCGTGCGGTTTTCTGCCGCAGATGCTGGGCTATAGCGACATCTCCGATACCAATATTCCGCTGCTGATGACGGCGGCCAGCTCGGCGCTGCTCGGGGTGTTCGCCCTGTTCCTGCCGAACACGCCGCCTAAGAGCACCGGCAAGCTGGACTTCAAAGTGATGCTGGGGCTGGACGCGCTGATCCTGCTGCGCGACAAGAACTTCCTCGTGTTCTTCTTCTGCTCCTTCCTGTTCGCAATGCCGCTGGCGTTTTACTACATCTTCGCCAACGGTTATCTCACCGAAGTGGGCATGAAAAACGCCACCGGCTGGATGACGCTCGGCCAGTTCTCTGAAATCTTCTTTATGCTGGCGCTGCCGTTCTTCACCAAACGCTTTGGTATTAAGAAGGTCTTACTGCTGGGTCTGATCACCGCAGCGATCCGCTACGGCTTCTTCGTCTACGGTGGCGCAGAGCAATACTTCACTTACGCCCTGCTGTTCCTCGGTATTCTGCTGCACGGTGTGAGCTACGACTTCTACTACGTGACCGCCTACATCTACGTGGACAAAAAGGCGCCGGTGCATATGCGTACCGCCGCGCAGGGCTTGATTACGCTGTGCTGCCAGGGCTTTGGCAGCCTGCTGGGCTACCGCCTGGGCGGTGTGATGATGGAAAAAATGTTCGCCTACAAAGAGCCGGTGAATGGGCTGACCTTCAACTGGGCCGGGATGTGGACATTCGGCGGGATCATGATTGCCGCGATCGCCGTCCTGTTTATGCTGTTTTTCCGCGAATCGGATAAAGAGATCACCGCCATTGCGGTGGCTGATAGCGATACCGCGCTGACACAAGGGGAAGTGAAATGAAACAAGAACGTGTTCTCGGTGCTCTTTACGGGCAGGCGTTAGGGGATGCGATGGGCATGCCCTCCGAGCTGTGGCCCAGAAAGCGCGTCAAAGCGCACTTTGGCTGGATCGACCGCTTTTTACCCGGTCCCGCAGAGAATAACGCCGCCTGCTATTTCAAGCGGGCAGAGTTTACCGACGACACCTCCATGGCGCTCTGTCTGGCGGATGCCATTATTGAGTGCGACGGGCAGATCGACGCGGATACGATCGGCAAACACATCTTACGCTGGGCGGAGTCGTTCGATGCCTTTAACAAGAATGTGTTAGGCCCAACCTCCAAAATTGCCCTCAACGCCATTCGCGACGGGAAACCGGTCAGCGAACTGGAGAACAACGGCGTCACCAACGGCGCGGCGATGCGCGCCTCGCCGCTGGGCTGCCTGCTGCCCGCCACGCGTCTGGAGCACTTTGTTGAGCAGGTGGCGCTGGCCTCCAGCCCAACCCATAAGTCCGATCTGGCGGTTGCCGGCGCGGTGGTGATTGCCTGGGCGATTTCCCGCGCCATTGACGGCGAGAGCTGGCAGAACATTGTGGATGCCCTGCCCGCCGTCGCCCGCTCAGCGCAGGAAGCAAAACCCACCACTTTCAGCGCCTCGCTGGCGGCGCGCCTGGAGCTGGCGCTGAAAACCGTGCGTGAAGCCAACGGCACTGAATCCGCCTGCGAACAGGTTTATCAGCTGGTCGGCGCGGGCACCAGCACCATCGAGTCCGTTCCGGCGGCGATCGCGATGGTTGAGCTGGCCGGCACCGATCCGAACCGCTGCGCGATTTTGTGCGCCAACCTCGGCGGCGACACGGACACCATTGGCGCGATGGCAACCGCCATCTGCGGCGCACTGCACGGTATACAAGCGATTGACCCGGCGCTGAGAGACGAGCTCGACGCCGTCAATCAGCTCGATTTCGGCAAGTATTGCGAGGCGCTGTTGCGCTATCGGGAGCAACGGGAGGGGGTATGAATTCAGAGTTTGCCCGCCAGCTTGAAACGCTGAACGCCACGCGTCCGCTCACGGTGCTTGGCGCGGCGGTCATTGACGTGATTGCCGACGCCTATGCCCTGCCGTGGCGCGGCTGTGATATCGAGCTAAAACAGCAGGGGGTCAATATTGGCGGCTGCGCGCTGAATATCGCGATTGCCCTGAAGCGGCTGAATATTAGCGCGCAAAATGCGCTTCCCGTCGGGCACGGGGTGTGGGCCGATATTATTCGCAACGCAATGGCAAAGCAGGATCTGCATAGCGCGGTTGAGGCCGGGAGCGGCGATAACGGCTGGTGCCTGGCGCTGGTGGAGCCGGACGGCGAGCGAACGTTTATGTCCTTCAGCGGCGTGGAAAATCAGTGGCAACCGGCATGGCTGGCGGCGCTTGAGGTGCCCGCTGGCAGCCTCGTCTATCTCTCCGGCTATCAGCTGGCCTCACCGTGCGGTGAACTGCTGACGAGCTGGCTTGAAGGGCTGCAGGCGGTGACCGCGTTTATCGATTTCGGTCCGCGTATCGCCGACATCCCCGATGCCCTGATGGCGCGCATTATGGCCTGTCGTCCGGTGGTGTCGCTGAATCGCCAGGAGGCGCAGATTGCCGCCGGGCGTCTGGGCGTGGCGGTGGAACAGCTGGGCGAGGCGTGGCAACAGCGGTTTGCCGCCCCACTGATTGTGCGTCATGACAAGGACGGTGCCGCGTGGTATGACGGCGCTGCGTCGGGTTATGTCCCGGCGTTTCCGGCCACGGTTGTGGATACCATCGGCGCGGGCGACAGCCACGCAGGGGGGACGCTTGCAGGACTGGCCGCCGGGTGGTCGCTGGCCGATTCCGTAAGGCTGGGTAATGCGGTAGCCGCCTGGGTGGTCAGCCATCGCGGCGGCGATTGCGCTCCGACGCGCGAGGCGTTACTCCTCGCACACAAAGACGTATAGGTCGCTGCGACAGTAGCTGATGCTGTACTCAATCGGCCGGTGCTGCTGGTCAAGCGCCACTTGCTTGATCACCAGTACCGGAATTTTGTCGTCCATGCTGATATGTGCCTGAAATTCGCTGTCCGGCATACGCGCGCTGACGCGGGAGCGGGTACGCTGGGGGAAGATATTCTGGCTGCGAAAATAGTCGTACAGCGAGATACCGATCGCGTCCGGATCGTGGATTAACCCTACCGGCACCCAGG
>JAFACP010000236.1 GCA_023425455.1 Pseudomonadota bacterium
AAACAGGCATGGGACGCCTGGAAAGCGAAAAAGCCGCAGTAAAAACAGGCCCGGCGCGACAACCGCCGGGCGCAGTCTTACAGCATGGCTTCTATCTCCTCAATCTCTTTTCGCCATTGCGCCTGTCGCTGCGGCTTTTGATGTTTTGGCTTACGCGCCAAATCCTCTGCCAGCAAGCTTTCCAGCGCCACAAGACGTTCAAGCAGGCAGTCCGTCTCTGAAGGGGTTGCATCCTGTGGCAGAGAGGGCGCAGGCGCCAGCGTCAGGCCGGTACTCTCCCGCAGACGTTCAAAGACCGCCCCGGCGTCGTGCCATTCGCTCAGCGTTCCGTCCTCAATCAGCCAGAAGCGATTACAGCTTTGGCTAATGAGCTGACGATCGTGGCTGACCAGTAACACGCCGCCTTCAAACTGCTGCAGCGTGTCGGCCAGCGCCTCTTTGCCTTCCATGTCCAGATGGTTGGTAGGCTCATCCAGCATCAGCAGACTGTAGCGGGCGAGCGTCAGCCCGACGAAAAGCAGACGTGCGCGTTCGCCGCCGCTCAGGGTGCAGACTTTCTGCCCGTGGCGCGCCCACGGGAAGCCGGCGCTGATTAAGGCCATTTTACGTTCCTGCGGATGGGGGGCGAACGGCTCAAGCGCCTCAAGCAGCGAGGCGTCATCTGCCAGCTGGTTGAGCATCTGGTCGTAATAGCCCGGCGACACGCGAGGGTGTAATTTCAGACCTTCAGCGGTCTTTTCCCCGCTGAAATGACGCCAGATAAGCTTCATCAGCGAGGATTTACCGCAGCCGTTACGCCCGACTATTGCCACCCGGTCGCCGCTTTTCAGCCGCACAATGTCGATGCCAAACAGGGCAGTCAGCCCTGGCGCTGGCGCGACGCTTACGTTTTCCATCTCCAGCAGCCGGTCTGCGCGCAGTGCATCCCCGTGCAGGGTTAAGGTCCACGGAGAGCCTGCGGTGACCTCCGTCTGGTTCTCTTTCAGGCGTTCGACCTGCTTTTCCATCTGTTTGGCCTTGCGGGCAAGATCTTCGTTGTCGTAAACCTTGCCCCAGGTCGCCAGTCGTCTGGCACTGGCCGAGACGCGATCGATCTCCTTTTGCTCCGCTTTGTGGCGCAGCGCATCGCTTTCATCTTTGGCGACCAGCGCCTGATGTGCGGCGCTGCAGGGAAGCGCGAAAGAGTGCAGCGTCTTATCACGCAGGATCCAGCTGCCGTTGGTCACGGCGTCCAGCAGCTGCCGGTCGTGCGACACCAGCACAAAGCTGCCGGACCAGTGGGCCAAAAACTGCTCCAGCCACAGCAGCGTCGGCAGATCGAGGTGGTTGCCTGGCTCATCAAGCAGCAGCAGGTCAGGCGCGTGAATGAGCGCGCGGGCCAGCAGCAGCCGCGTATGCTGGCCGCCACTGAGGGTGGCTGACTGTAGCGCCATATCCGTCGGCGTGAAGCCCATATTGCCCAGCAGCGTTTCGGCTTTCCAGCGCAGGCTGTCGCGCTCTGCCAGCGGCAGCTGCGCCAGCACCGCATCCAGCATGGTGAGCGGGTAGAGAGCCTGCGGCAGATGTTGCTCAACGCGCGCGAGCATACAGTGTCCGGCCAGCGCGACCGTACCGGCGGTCGGTGAGTCGGTGCCGTCGAGGATCTTTAACAGCGTACTTTTGCCGCAGCCGTTATCGCCCAGCAGGCCAATGCGGTCGCCTTTTTTCAGCGTAAAGGTGAGGGCGTCGAAAAGCGTGCCAAATGCCGTATCAACACGTAAAGATTGTGCAGTGAGTAAAGTGCTCATTGTCGCTTACCCGGGAGTTACAGGCATAGTTATGCCTCGTCAAACATCGCTGACGATAACTCAGTAAGCCCGAGAGAAGGGATGTCGAGGGTTGGTGTCTTCGCCCAGGGAGAAGTTATCGCAGCACGATACCGATAACGCCTGAGCAGGTGCGATCACCAAATGTATGTGAAACATTGAAAATTTCACAGTACAGCATAATTGGCCTCCTTATATGTTATGGGTTTGTAAGTAACTACCACTATACAACTTTTTTTCAAAATTTTCCTCGATACTTATTATGAAGATGGCGGTTCAACTACCGACAGAATTGAGCATAAACAGGTTGTGCAGGCAGATCCTGAGACATTTTTACGTCTATAGAAATATCCCGAGGCACTCCCAAATGAAGACGCAGAAGTTCTTGTAGATGATTTTCTGGAGAAAGCTAAAGAGTGAAACAAGTATTACGAATGACCACTACAGGAATATATCCAGAAAAATCAGCTAAAAATATTTAGCTGTATTGAGCTGTGAATAGATTGGGTCTAATCTCCCACAAGCTCGACAAGTCGCACCCAAACAAACCCGCTTCGGCGGGTTTTGTCGTTTATGGAGGATAACCATAACGTTTAAAGAAATGTCTTAAGAGATGAAGACAGCAGCACGAAGCACGTTAAGTAAGGTTTTGCTGGGTCTGGACCAAAAGGCAGTCAGCATCCGGGAAAACGGGTGTTTATGGGTGAAGGGAGTATAGCGGCAGGGCGCTAAAAACAGGGCAACTTGCGTACCGGAACGCAAGTTGCCAGCCGGTGTTTAGATCGACGTCCGACGGTAGCTGCGGTATTCCGGCATCCAGAAGTTATCATCAATGGCCTGCTGCAGGGCATCAGCGGAGGTCTTCACCGCCACGCCTTGCTGCTGCGCCATTTTACCGACCGCAAAGGCGATAGCCCGCGATACGATATGAATATCCTTCAGTTCCGGCAGGACCAGACCTTCGCCGTTGTTGACCAGCGGAGAGTGTTTCGCCAGGGTTTCGCTGGCGGACATCAGCATCTCGTCGGTAATACGTGACGCGCCGGAGGCGATGACGCCGAGGCCAATTCCCGGGAAGATATAGGAGTTATTGCACTGGGCTATCGGGTAGAGCTTGTCTTTCCACAGCACCGGATCAAACGGGCTGCCGGTGGCGACCAGCGCATTCCCTTCCGTCCAGGCGATAATGTCCTGCGGGGTGGCTTCGACGCGCGAGGGCGGGTTGGAGAGCGGCATCACGATAGGACGTTCACAGTATTTGTGCATTTCGCGGATGATCTCCTCGGTGAAGAGACCGGTCTGACCGGAGA
>JAFACP010000279.1 GCA_023425455.1 Pseudomonadota bacterium
GTATGAGAGCTGGTCGGTGCCGTTCTCGGTGATGCTGGTGGTTCCGCTGGGTGTGATCGGCGCGCTGCTGGCCACCTGGATGCGCGGTCTGGAAAACGACGTTTACTTCCAGGTCGGGCTCCTCACCGTCATTGGCCTGTCGGCAAAAAACGCCATTTTGATCGTCGAGTTTGCCAACGAGATGAATGCCCGCGGCCACGAGCTGATGGCCGCCACGCTACACGCTTGTCGTCAGCGCCTGCGTCCGATCCTGATGACCTCTCTGGCCTTTGTCTTCGGCGTACTGCCGATGGCAACCAGTTCTGGCGCAGGCTCCAGCAGCCAGCATGCGGTGGGAACAGGCGTTATGGGCGGGATGATCTCCGCCACCGTGCTGGCGATCTATTTCGTGCCTCTGTTCTTTGTTCTGGTACGTCGACGCTTCCCGCTGAAAGCGAAACCGGAATAACTGATTGAAATAAAAAAGGCGGCTCTGATAGCCGCCTTTTTATGGTGTGAGGTATTCACACGATAATTATTTTACTTATTTTAGTGCTCTTGCAATTCTTGCTGGATTTCATTTACGGAGCATAACTTCGATAAAATCTTTCCAGTTCCCCAGTTCACGTTCAATCATAACAGCCTCTCTTATTATTATGCGCATTCTACGAAAACAGCCGAACATTGTGAAGATAATTTAACCAATTAATGTGATTAGCCTCCGCTGTTTGAGCTGCTCAGAGGTAACTATGAGCGCCAGACCCTTAATTTTATGTGACCAATCGCAATATTTTGAAATAACCACCCGGACAGGTGAGTATTCAATTAACAGCTGAGGTTCATTGAAATTTAAACAATATGGACATCTATGCTTAAATGATGAAAGAATATTCAGCTTACAGCTGTGAGTTGAATTTAGCGCTGACGTTGGTCGAACAATTTAGACGGTGTGTTATATTCAGCCCGGCAAAATAATATCGAAATAACTGAACATTTTTTCCCCAGAAGAACAAAAGGATTCACCATGGTTGTGATGTACGGCATCAAAAACTGCGACACCATCAAAAAGGCCCGCCGCTGGCTGGAGGCCAACAACGTTGAATACCGCTTTCACGATTACCGTGCAGATGGCCTGGATGCGCAATTTCTGCATAAGGCAATCAATGAACTGGGCTGGGAAGCGCTGCTGAATACGCGCGGCACCACCTGGCGAAAACTGGATGAATCGCAGCGCGCCGCGATCGATAACGCCGACAGTGCGGCAAAACTGATGCTGGAAATGCCGGCAATTATCAAACGCCCATTGCTCTGCGCGCCCGCTAAGCCTATGCTGCTGGGTTTCAGTGAAACCCTTTATTCAGACTTTTTTCGTTGAGGTGTAGTCTATGTCATGCCCGGTCATTGAGCTGACTCAGCAGCTTATTCGCCGTCCTTCCCTTAGCCCGGACGATGCAGGTTGTCAGGCATTAATGATTGAGCGCCTGCGCGCTATCGGTTTTACCGTTGAGCGTATGGATTTTGGCGATACGCAGAACTTCTGGGCATGGCGTGGTCAGGGCGAAACGCTGGCGTTTGCCGGACATACTGATGTGGTTCCGGCCGGCGACGCCGACCGCTGGATCAACCCGCCGTTTGAACCAACCATCCGCGATGGCATGCTGTTTGGTCGCGGCGCGGCGGATATGAAAGGCTCGCTGGCGGCGATGGTCGTTGCCGCTGAACGCTTTGTCGCCCAGCATCCCAGTCACAAAAACCGTCTCGCGTTTTTGATCACCTCCGATGAAGAAGCCAGCGCTCACAACGGCACCGTTAAGGTGGTTGAGGCGCTGATGGCGCGCAATGAACGGCTGGATTACTGCCTGGTGGGCGAGCCGTCAAGCACCGAAGTGGTGGGTGATGTGGTGAAAAATGGTCGTCGCGGTTCGCTGACCTGTAACCTCACCCTTCATGGCGTCCAGGGCCACGTCGCCTATCCACAGCTGGCCGATAACCCGGTGCATCGCGCCGCGCCGATGCTGAGCGAACTGGTGTCCATCGAGTGGGATAAAGGAAACGAATTCTTCCCGCCAACCAGTATGCAGATTGCCAACCTGAAGGCCGGTACGGGCAGCAATAACGTGATCCCGGGCGATTTCTTCGTCCAGTTTAACTTCCGCTTCAGCACCGAACTGACCGATGAGATGATCAAAGCGCGCGTGGTGGCGCTGCTGGAGAAATATCAGCTGCGCTACACCGTAGACTGGTGGCTCTCCGGTCAGCCGTTCCTGACCCAGCGCGGAAAGCTGGTGGATGCGGTTGTGAATGCCATCGCACACTATAATGAAATTAAGCCGCAACTGCTGACAACCGGCGGCACCTCGGACGGACGCTTTATTGCCCGTATGGGGGCTCAGGTTGTCGAACTGGGTCCGGTGAATGCCACCATTCATAAAATCAATGAATGCGTAAACGCGGCAGACTTACAGCTGCTGGCCCGGATGTATCAACGTATTATGGAGCAGCTCGTCGCCTGACGGGTGTTCTGATAAGGAATAGCGAATGGACTGGCTGACAAAATACTGGTGGATTCTGGTGCTGGTGTTTTTAGTGGGCGTCATACTTAACGTCATTAAAGATCTCAAGCGGGTCGACCACAAAAAATTCCTCGCCAACAAACCCGATCTCCCGCCGCACCGGGATTTTAACGACAAATGGGACGATGACGACGACTGGCCGAAGAAAGACCAGAAGAAGTAATCGCTCTCGTCCCTCTCCCTGCGGAGAGGGACAATGCATCACATAAACTCAACGATATCGCTGTCATCCGGCTTACCGCCGCTGAGCGCCTCATCAAAATAGTGCTTCGGTACGGTGTAACGCAGATGATCCAGCGCGAACTGCATGCTGCGATCGTCGATCGCATGCCCCAGATCGTCGACGATATCGAGGGTCACATCTCCGCCTTCCCGGAGCAGCGCTTCCTGCGCGGCAACCGCGTGGGAAAGCTCAATAACCCGATCTTCACCGCCGTGAATCAGATGGATCGTGGTTTGCGTTGTCGCCGCGTCCGGCAGTGTGGCAAAACGGCCATCAAACGCAATCACGCGTGACACCAGACCCGGCTGCGCTTTGACGCTCTCCAGCGACATAATCGCCCCCTGGGAGAAACCAATCAGCGCGGTGGCATCAGCCCCCACGCCGCTTTGCTGCTGCCAGTAACGCACCGTGTCGATAAACACCGGCATGATGGCATCCACCCGCGCCTGACGATTCTCTTCGGTCACGCCCTGAACCGGGAACCACTGCCGGCCGCTCGGGCCGCAGGGCTCTGCGCCGCCGATACTGACAATCAGCGCTTCCGGGAACACGGGGGCAAACCAGCTGCCAATCTGGCCCATGTTGGCGGCATTATCCCCGACACCATGAAACAGGAGCAGCAGCTGTTTGGCCGGTTTATCAGGACGTTGAACAACAAAATGATCGTGTTTCATGGCGGTCTCCTTAAATTGATGACCTGAATTTTACGCCTCACGAGCGTAATGACCATGTCACTTTACTGAAGAAGTCATTGAAAAAATTGCCATTGCAAAATATCACGCCGCAGTTGCTGGCAGCGTGGAGGATCGAGGTATTCCAGCGCCTGCGCGGCTTCACTGCGCAGCCGTGCCAGCAGCGCTTTCCGCCCGGAGAGCGCCAGCCCGGCGCTAAGGCGGATATCATCCAGCTGGCCGTCAATTTTGCCGCGCAGCGCCGGCAGCGGCATATCAACCGCCAGCAGCAGACGGGTCAATGCTGCAACAGAGACGGAGAACGGACGGTGCGCAAAAGCGAACCCCGCCAGCTCAAGCCAGTCGTCACTATTAAGGGTAGTTTCCCAGCGGTCTTCGACGGGGATTTTTTCGTTGTTCCAGCGCGAAATCACCCGTGCGTCGCGGCACAGGCGCAGATGCTCCGCGGTGCAGAGCGCACGCCCTGCCTCACTTAACGGTCGTAGCGCCATCGCCGTATAGCAGCCGCTGCTGGCCTCCCGATGGCTCCCCATCCGGACCAGCACAAAACCACACTGCTGCCAGAAATGCCAAAGCTCGTCGGTAAACCCAAAGCTTACCGAGAGGTAATCTTTGTCTGCCTGTCCGGCAATCGCGATAAGCCCCCTGCCGATACCCTCCCGCTGGCGATGCGGGTGCACCGCCACGCGGGTGACGCGCCGGGCGCTGAGCGTCGCCGCCAGGGGCGATCCCCCGTGTGCCGCCAGAGATTGCGCCACAAGGTTACCGCGCGGACGACGAAAGCCGCCCCACACCGCGCGGCTGAGGGCCGGGCTAAGCTCCCCCTCATCCACCAGCCAGAGCGCACCGGCGATGGCGGACCCGGCGCGCGCGACGGCAAAGTGCTGCCCCGGTGCGTCCATCATGCGGCGTAAATCAAGGGGCGAAGTACGATAGTGTGCCGCGCACAGTAGCTCATAAACCCCCGCCGCCAGCGCCGGTTGGTGTTCCCACACCCGTGGCTCCAGCGCGGTGAAATGAACAACGCCCGGACAGCGCTGCCCGAGGATCGTATCGTCAAACAGCAGCGCGCTGGCGACCAGGCGTTCAAGAGGGCATCCGGCCGCCCAGCGCACCGGTTCCGATAGGGTGTATCGGCGTAATCCGCTAAACCTGGCGCAGAATTTAAGTAAAAATCCTCTTCCCGTCCCTTCATAGCCCTGAACCGTGGTGGTGAGCAGGACGCGAGGGAAACGCCTCACCAGCTTCGCAAGAAGCGGGGCGGGGATCGCGGCGGCTTCATCAACCACCAGCCAGTCTGCCTGCTGCGTTGAGGCCAGCAGCGCATCCGGCGCGATAAAGTGAAAACGCTCTCCGGCAAAGCGGGCAATGACGTCGGTGGCCCCTTTTGCCGGGGCCGTCACCAGCGCGCTGCCGTTAATGGCGTTTAACAACATGCCTGCCAGGGCTGATTTCCCGCGACCGCGCGCGGCCGTCACCGCCGCCACACCGTCCGTCATACCAAGAAGCGTCTTCAGGATAGCAGCCTGCTCCCGCTGCGGCTCGCCGTTTGCGGGTTGCCAGTCAGGCGCGCCTGAATCGGGGGGAAACAGCAGCAGGTGATGCTGCTGGTGCAGGACAACGTCAGGATCGGCCAGCATTACCCGGCAAAAGTGGTGAATAAAATGCGGCGTGCTAATCGGCTCGGCGCTGTCGCTCCAGCGGACAGAATCGCCATCGGGTTTCGTGGCCCAGAGCGCCAGCGGCGGGGTGAGCAAGACCAGCAGGCTGCCGGCGAGCAGCGTGCCGCTGAGTGCGGCAAACGCCGCGACATCAAACCCGTCGCGGGCGTCAAAAATGGCATGCCGAAATTCACGTCCCAGTAGCCCGCTCAGCCGCTCCGGCGCGCACTGCAGCGCTGAAGGCGCGTCGTTACCCACCCACAACCAGTCGCCCGCCAGCGCATCACGCAGGGATAACGCCTGCGTCAACGTCCAGCCAGCGTCGCCACTCAGCACCACCAGCCGACGATGCCCGCTCCGCTCAAGCTGATGAATCAGCGCTGTATACGCCATGCCTGGCGCATCACCGTTCTGCGACATTACATGTTTTTACCAAAGGTATTACACTGCGCCGGATCGCCGCTGTCGAAGCCGCGCTTAAACCAGCTGTAACGCTGCTGAGATGTTCCGTGGGTGAAGCTGTCCGGGACAACCCGCCCCTGACTTTGCTGCTGAAGACGATCGTCCCCGATAGCCTGCGCTGCATTCAGGGCCTCTTCCAGATCTCCCGCCTCAAGAACCCCCTGCTGCTGCATGCTGTGTCCCCAGACACCGGCAAAGCAGTCAGCCTGAAGCTCCATCTTCACCGAGAGACGATTAACCTCAGCCTGCGAGGCATTTTGCTGCAGCTGACGCACTTTTGGCTCGATGCCCAGCAGTTTTTGCACGTGATGCCCAACCTCGTGCGCAATCACATAGCCCTGGGCGAAATCGCCGTCGGCGCCGAGCTTGCGCTTCATATCATCGTAAAAAGAGAGGTCGATATAGACGGTGCTGTCGGCAGGACAATAAAATGGCCCCATCACCGACTGCCCGGTGCCGCAGCCGGTACGCGTTGCGCCACGGTACATCACCAGCTTCGGTTGTTGGTAGCTACGTCCCATCTTGTCGAACAGCTGGCCCCAGGTGTCTTCTGTGGTCGCAAGGATCACCGAGGTGAATTTAGCCGCTTCATCTTCGTTTGGGCTAATTGAACGCTGAGATTGCTGCTGTTGCAGCGGCTCTCCGGTCATCAGGCCGGTCAGATCGACGCTGTAGTAACCTGCCACCAGCACCACAATCAGCAGGATCATACCGCCCTTTCCGCCGGGTAAACGGAAGCCGGGGCCCCCCATTGAAGGACCACCGCCGCTACCGCTGCGTCTGTCTTCTACATTGTCACTTTCACGACGCCCTTGCCAGCGCATAACCACCTCGAACTATTCCATTAATAATAGCTAGATCGTAGGCGGTTAACGGCAAGATTACCATAGGAAACAAAGGTAAGATGCCAAAGGATGCGCACACCCTTTGGCAAAGGCAGGAATTAGTCGAGCTTAACGCCTAAACGGTGAGCAACCGCTTCGTACGCTTCGACCACGCCACCCAGACTCTGGCGGAAACGGTCTTTGTCCATTTTATCCAGCGTCTCTTTGTCCCACAGGCGGCTGCCGTCCGGAGAGAATTCGTCGCCCAGCACCACTTCGCCTTTGTACAGACCGAACTCCAGCTTGAAGTCGACCAGGATCAGGCCCGCGTCATCAAACAGCTTTTTCAGCACGTCGTTGGCTTTGTAGGTCAGTTCCTGCATGCGCGCCAGGTTCTCTTTGCTTACCCAGCCGAAGGTTTCACAGTAGGATTCGTTGACCATCGGGTCATGCATGGCGTCGTTTTTCAGGAACAGATCGAACAGCGGTGGATTCAGCTCGATACCTTCTTCAATGCCAAGACGCTTCACCAGAGAGCCCGCGGCACGGTTACGAACGACACATTCAACCGGAACCATATCCAGTTTTTTCACCAGACATTCGGTGTCGGACAGTAACGCTTCCATCTGAGTCGGGATACCCGCTTCAGCCAGTTTGGTCATAATGAAATGGTTGAACTTGTTGTTCACCATGCCTTTACGATCGAACTGCTCAATGCGCGCGCCATCCCCTGCTGACGTATCATTGCGGAACTCGAGCACCAACAGATCCGGGTTTTCCGTGCTGTATACGGTCTTCGCTTTGCCACGATACAACTCAGCTTGCTTCTGCATCTTGATTACTCCTGGTGTGATGATTTGTGTTCAAAACTGGCGATATTATGCCACGCACACGTTTGCGTGGCACTAAAATAAAAAGGGCCGGATCACCCAGCCCTCTTTTTTTATTTGCTGAATGCGGCCTGGAAGACCGCCACCAGCGCATCGTTCTGCGACTGGGTCAGCGTGTGACCTTTCGGGTCGATAAACTGCAGGCTACTGCGGTTATCGAGGTCGCCTACCTGAATTTTGTAGTCACCGGAGGCCAGCTGCGGATCCCGCGCCCCCAGATCCTGCCATGCGCTATCGGACAGCGGCTTGTACGTCGCCGTGATGCTACCCGTTGAACGCGTGCTGTCAGTCACTTTCATGCCCACTTTCTCCAGCGTCGCTGGCAGACGCTGCCAGGTCTGGTTAAATGGCGCACGCACGACCAGCATCGGCAGACCGGTGTCATCCGCGCCGCTCTGCACATCGAAAGTGGCGCCGTTGCGGCTCTGAGCTGCGTTGGCGGCATCGGTGGCGTTTTTATCCAGTCCAGCGGCAATGACGTTCAGCATTTCAGTGCTGTAACGCTGCATCGACGCCGGATCGGCAACCGGCTTACCGGCCTGCTCCAGGTTCAGCAGCTTAACCGTCACTGCCTGCTGGTAGCCCTGAGGTTTAACGGAGACTTGATAACGACCACGGTACTGCTGATCTTCATCCAGGCGGTTCCAGTCAACCCAGTCAGTGGTCAACGTCTGGCTGGCATCATCGCGCTTCGCAATGGTGTAGTTCTTCGCCTGAATCACGCTCACGACCTGCGGCCACAAGGTGCTGTTGCGACCGTTCTCAACCAGCAGCGAAGCTGTATCACCGGTAAACTGGGTGCGTGCACCGCTTACCAGCGCCAGCGGCTGAGCGGGTGGACGAATATCAAGCGCTTTACCGACCTGACCGCTGCCATTGGTAACGGGGATATTATAATCACCGTTCTGAATCGGCAGGATCATGCCCGCAGGTGCATGAAGTTCAGCAAGCGGCGTCGCATCCAGATAGGATTCATCACCGCTCACCTGGCGCTTGTAGCGCGAGTCTGAACTACAGGCAGCGAGCAGCATAACAAGCGAAACACTCGCAACCTTCGCCAGGCGCGACTTCTGTACTGAATAAGCCATCAAATCTCCCTAAACTTTACAGCAAACCGGCGTGCTTCAGCGCTGAAGCGACGATCTCACGACCGGAGTCGGTGATCGGCGTCATCGGCAGACGCAGCGTATCGGATGCTACAAGTCCCAACTCCTTACAGGCCCATTTCACTGGGATCGGATTGGGTTCGACAAATAATTTATTGTGTAACGGCATCAGACGCTGATTAATCACGCGAGCTTCTTCAAAGTGCCCGGCGGCTGCCAGTTTGCACATTTCAGCCATATCGCGCGCCGCTACGTTCGCGGTCACAGAAATCACGCCATGACCACCGAGCTGCATGAAGTCCATCGCTGTCGCGTCGTCTCCACTCAGCAGGATAAAGTCATCTGAAACCAGCTCTTTGATCTGATGAACGCGGCTTAAGTTCCCTGTCGCCTCTTTAATCCCGATAATATTTTTTACTTTCGAGAGACGGCCAACTGTTTCAGGCAGCATATCGCAGCCTGTACGGGACGGCACATTATACAGAATTTGCGGCAGGTCAGTATGTTCAGCGATGGCTTTGAAATGCTGGAACAGACCTTCCTGAGTTGGGCGGTTGTAATAAGGGGTGACGGTCAGGCAGCCTACGATGCCGCTGTCATTAAAACGTTTGGTCAGGCTAATAGCCTCTGCAGTTGCATTCGCGCCGGTCCCCGCGATGACCGGAATACGCCCGTCGGCCAGCTCGAGAGTCAGCATCACAACATCGCCATGCTCTTCGTGGCTCAGCGTTGCAGATTCTCCGGTAGTCCCTACCGAAACGATCGCCGAGGTTCCATTGGCGACATGGTAATCAATCAGCTTCTTCATACACGACCGACTGACGTTACCTTTTTCATCCATCGGTGTAACAAGCGCGACAATACTTCCCGTGAACATGGGCCATCCTCTGTGCGAACAAGAGCCTCAATGTTACGTTTGGAACTGTAATAAAAGCAAGCGACCTGAGGCTCTCAGGCGGTTGTATGCATGTTTTTTTTATGCTTTCCTTAGGAAGACTTAACCAAGCAAAGGAAGAACAGGTTTGACAACCTCATCACAACATTACCTGGTTATCACTGCGCTGGGTGCTGACAGGCCGGGTATCGTGAACACCATCACTCGTCATGTAAGCAGCTGCGGCTGTAATATTGAAGACAGCCGTCTGGCTATGCTGGGCGAAGAGTTCACTTTTATTATGCTGCTTTCCGGAACGTGGAACGCCATTACGCTTATCGAATCAACCCTGCCGCTTAAGGGCGCAGAGCTGGATTTGCTGATCGTGATGAAACGCACCACCGCGCGTCCGCGTCCGGCAATGCCCGCCACCGTGTGGGTCC
>JAFACP010000300.1 GCA_023425455.1 Pseudomonadota bacterium
ACGTTGACCCGATTGAAGGCTAGGACGCATCACGAGACGGATCGAAAAAATGTAATACTCCTCACACTTTTTATGAAAATTCTGTAACCGATTCCACTCACTATCTGTAAAAATGGTGGCGTCAGAAATTCGGTGTTCAGGCGAGGAGAAGACATTGAAGTCCAGGAAAGAGGTTGCAACCGCGACCATGAAAGACGTTGCCCGGAAAGCGCAAGTGTCGACGGCAACCGTGTCCCGCGCATTAATGAACCCGGATAAAGTCTCCCAGGCGACCCGCAACCGGGTGGAGCAGGCGGCGCTTGAAGTAGGCTATTTCCCGCAGGCAATGGGACGCAACGTCAAGCGCAATGAGTCGCGCACCATTCTGGTTATCGTGCCGGACATTTGCGATCCCTTCTTCAGCGAGATTATCCGTGGTATCGAAGTGACCGCCGCTGAGCAAGGCTATCTGGTGCTGATTGGTGACTGCGCACACCAGAATCAGCAGGAAAAGACCTTTATTGACCTCATTATCACCAAGCAGATCGACGGCATGTTGCTGCTCGGTTCTCGCCTGCCGTTTGATGCCAGCATTGAAGAGCAACGCAACCTACCGCCGATGGTCATGGCCAACGAATTCGCGCCCGTACTGGAACTGCCAACGGTGCATATCGACAACCTGACCGCCGCCTTCAACGCCGTAAACTATCTGCAGGAGCTGGGGCATAAACGCATTGGCTGTATCGCCGGGCCGGAGGAGATGCCGCTGTGTCACTACCGGCTGCAGGGTTATGTTCAGGCGCTGCGTCGTACCGGCGCGGCGGTTGATCCGCACTATATTGCCCGTGGCGATTTCACCTTCGAAGCCGGTGGGCTGGCGCTGGAAAAACTGCTGGCGCTGCCGGAACCACCTACCGCAGTATTCTGCCACAGCGACGTCATGGCGCTCGGCGCGCTGTCGTATGCCAAACGCCGCGGCCTGCGGGTCCCGAAAGATCTGTCGATAATCGGATTCGACAATATCTCGCTGTCGGAATTTTGCGATCCGCCGCTGTCGACCGTCGCGCAGCCGCGCTATCAAATTGGCCGGGAAGCGATGCTGCTTCTGCTCGATCAGCTGCACGGACAAACGGTAAACAGCGGGTCACGCTTGCTGGACTGCGAACTGATAGTACGCGGCTCAACCCAGGCATTAACTTAAAGTAAATGCCTTTCGGACAGCGTTATCTGGTCAAAGCCCCGCCGCTTAAGTAACATGGCGGGCTGACGAACGAATAAATACAGCGAAACGATAGTGGCACAACGAGATTATGTACGTCGCGGCCAGCCGGCACCTTCGCGACGCAAAAAGAGCAGTTCAAGGAGCAAGCAACGTAACCTGCCTGCTGTCTCGCCAGCAATGGTCGCCATTGCTGCGGCTGTGCTGGTGGCCTTTATCGGCGGCCTGTACTTTATTACGCACCATAAAAAAGAAGAATCGGACACGCTTCAGGGCAACAAGGTTGTCGGCAATGGTTTGCCGCCAAAACCGGAGGAGCGCTGGCGTTATATCAAAGAGCTGGAAAGTCGTCAGCCTGGCGTGCGTGCGCCGACCGAGCCGTCTGCCGGTGGCGAAGTGATGAATCCAAACCAGCTGACCGACGAACAACGCCAGCTGCTGGCGCAAATGCAGGCCGATATGCGTCAACAGCCAACGCAGTTAAACGAAGTGCCGTGGAATGAACAGACCCCGGAGCAACGTCAGCAGACGCTGCAGCGCCAGCGTCAGGCCCAGCAACAACAGCAGTGGGCGCAAACGCAGCCGGTGCAGCAGCCCCGCACGCAACCGCGCGTAACCGAGCAGACGCAGCAGCAGGCGCGTTCAACGCCTGCGCAACCTGTTCAGCAGCAGCCTAAAGCGCAGCCGCAAAAGCAAACGGCGCAGGCACAGCCTTATCAGGATTTACTGCAGACGCCGACGCATACAACAGCGCAGCAGCCGAAAACGCAAACCACCGCGCCGGTGACCAAAGAGACCAGTGCGCCAAAACAGACTGCCGGGAAAAAAGACGAACGCCGCTGGATGGTTCAGTGCGGTTCGTTTAAAGGCGCAGACCAGGCCGAAACGGTGCGAGCGCAGCTGGCCTTCGAAGGATTTGACTCACACATTACCACCAACAACGGCTGGAATCGCGTCGTGATCGGTCCGGTTAAAGGTAAAGATAATGCCGATGGCACGATAGCCCGTCTGAAGTTATCAGGTCACGCAAACTGCATTCGACTCGCCACCGGGGGTTGAAACCCCCAAATTCTCCCCCATCTATCATTCTATTCAGCCCTGAGCACAGGCTCAGGGCTTCTGTTTCCCGATTCTGTAACCAGGGGGTCTGCTCGTGACAACAATAGTAAGTGTACGCCGTAACGGCCAGGTGGTCATTGCCGGTGATGGCCAGGCCACGCTGGGTAATACCGTCATGAAAGGCAACGTGAAAAAAGTCCGCCGTTTGTATAACGACAAAGTGATCGCCGGTTTTGCGGGCGGTACGGCTGATGCTTTCACGCTGTTTGAACTGTTTGAACGCAAGCTGGAAATGCACCAGGGACACCTGGTGAAAGCCGCGGTGGAGCTGGCAAAAGACTGGCGTACCGACCGTATGCTGCGCAAGCTCGAAGCGCTGCTGGCCGTAGCAGATGAAAATGCTTCGCTTATCATCACCGGCAATGGTGACGTCGTACAGCCAGAAAATGACCTGATTGCCATCGGTTCGGGCGGTCCGTACGCTCAGGCCGCAGCCCGCGCTCTGTTAGAAAATACGGACATGAACGCCCGCGATATCGCGGTGAAGGCGTTGGATATTGCAGGCGATATCTGCATTTATACCAACCACAACCACACCATCGAAGAATTACCGTCTAAAGCGTAAGGATCTCCCATGTCTGAAATGACCCCACGCGAAATTGTCAGCGAACTGAATAAACACATTATCGGCCAGGATGACGCGAAGCGTTCCGTGGCGATTGCCCTGCGTAACCGCTGGCGCCGCATGCAGCTTGACGAAGAGCTGCGTCATGAAGTGACCCCAAAAAACATTCTGATGATCGGCCCAACCGGCGTCGGTAAAACGGAAATCGCCCGTCGTCTGGCCAAGCTGGCTAACGCGCCGTTCATCAAAGTTGAAGCCACCAAGTTCACGGAAGTGGGCTATGTCGGGAAAGAAGTGGACTCCATCATTCGCGATCTGACCGATTCGGCGATTAAGATGGTGCGCGTTCAGGCCATCGAGAAAAACCGTTATCGTGCTGAAGAGATGGCCGAGGAGCGTATTCTCGACGTGCTGATCCCTCCGGCGAAAAACAACTGGGGCCAGGCGGAACAGCAGGCAGAACCGTCAGCCGCACGCCAGGCATTCCGCAAAAAACTGCGGGAAGGCCAGCTGGACGACAAAGAGATTGAGATCGATCTCGCGGCCGCACCGATGGGCGTTGAAATCATGGCGCCTCCGGGTATGGAAGAGATGACCAGCCAGCTGCAGTCCATGTTCCAGAACCTCGGCGGCCAGAAGCAGAAAGCGCGCAAGCTGAAGATCAAAGATGCGATGAAGCTGCTGATCGAGGAAGAAGCGGCGAAGCTGGTTAACCCGGAAGAGCTGAAGCAGGACGCTATCGACGCCGTTGAACAGCACGGTATCGTGTTTATCGACGAAATCGACAAAATCTGTAAGCGCGGCAACGCCTCCGGCCCGGATGTCTCACGCGAAGGTGTACAGCGCGACCTGCTGCCGCTGGTTGAAGGC
>JAFACP010000338.1 GCA_023425455.1 Pseudomonadota bacterium
CCCTTACCCAGCGGGCAAACTTTTGTTCAGGGGTCATTATTTTTCGGTCTTATTATCTTCTTCGCGGAGAGTCCGCAAATTGCAGGCGATTTGGTTCAACGTGGCGTTGAATATCTCAAGATGCTCAGGGGCGATATTGTGTGATACCCGCAGTTGAAACGCCTCAATGGCGCGGGTCAGCGTCTGCAGCACCGCATGCCCTTCCGGGGTCAGCGTCAGCAGCCGGATGCGCTTGTCATACGGCGAAACGGTACGCAGCAGGTAACCCTGTTTTTCCAGCTGGCTTAGCGTGCGCATCAGCGGCGGCAGTTCAATGCCCTGGACTTCCGCCAGCTCGCTGACCGAGACGTTATCCCCCAGCTGATCGAGCTGCATCATCACCGTCCAGCTCGACTGGGTTAACCCGGTCTCAAGCACGGCGTCGTCAATGGCGGCACGCCACTGGCGCACAATCATCGCCAGGCGCATGCCCATTGGCCGACGGCTAAAACGATCGTCTTCACGCATGGGGTATCCTCTGTTATCACGCGGCAAAGATAATAGTTATCAGGGTAAGTATCAAGAAACAGGGGATGAAACAGCAGGAATTGCGAAAAGCTAAACCGCCGCCCGGCCCGACGGCTTAGCGCTTTAGCGGCTGAAATGCCGGGCCAGGGCGCGTTTTCCGCTCGCGGTGATCGTCACCTCGCGAAAGCCCGGCGTCCGGTGGATCCAGCCTTTGTTTTGCGCATGCGTTAACAGCGCCGCCCCCGCCTCGCCGCCCAGATGAAAGCGGCGCTCGCTCCAGTCGAGGCACGCGCAGCAGGCTTTACGCCGCGGGTGATCGCCTGAGGGGATGCCGAGGCTGAGAAACTGCTGGCGGCCCCGGGTCGTTAACGCCGAGCCGTCGGCCGCAAGCCAGCCGTCGGCCTGCATAAAGTCATAGATCTGCACCGCAACCCGGCCCGCAAGGTGGTCGTAACAGGTGCGCGCCTCGCGCAGCGACTGCGGGGCGCTGCTTTCCGGCGGCGCAATCCGGCGCCAGGAGAGCCCCATCATCTGCTCCAGCAGCTCCGCCACCTCGTGGCCCGCCAGGCGGTAGTAGCGATGCCTGCCCTGCGACAGGCAGACAATCAACTCGCCTTTGACCAGCCGGGCAAGATGACCGCTGGCGGTGGAGGCTGCCACCTCCGCCGCCGCGCTCAGCTCGGTGGCGGTCCATGCCCGTCCGTCCATTAAGGCGCAGAGGATCCTGACCCGCGACGGTTCGGCCATCGCGGCGGCGATGGCCGCAACAGCCTGCTCCAGCGCCGGGGGGTTATCGGGAGAGTAGCGAGGGGTTAACATCGTTTGTCCAGGGCTCGGTGATCTGAGCGGCCAGCTTATCATTATCCGTCAGCAGAATAAGGTGATTCGCATGATCGCTGTACTGAACCCGGATCGATACCCCCTGCGACGCCAGCGCGGCGGCGATCTCTCCCAGTTCGCCGGGCCGCGCCTGCTTAAGCTTTCTGATGAGCGGCCTGCGCACCGACAGCACCTCAAACCCGCCAGCCAGCAGCACCTGACGGGCTTTCTCCCCCTCCACAACCAGGAAGTTCGCCTCGGTGCCGAACACCCCGCCCCCCTCCAGCCCCACGCCGTTATCTCCCAGCAGCTGGCCAAATCGCGCCAGTTCGCCGGGAACATGACGGAACAACACCTGGACGTTATACATCGGCCTGACCTCCGGTTTCACTGGCGTACTCCCGCACCACCTGCGCGACGCGAATGCGGTAGCCTGAGAAAATCGACGCCCGCCCTTCCGCCTGAGCGGCCTGATGGAAGAGGTTGCAGCGCCAGCTGCGGATGGCCTCTTCATCCCGCCACCAGGAGAGGGAGAGGATTTTTCCTTCGCTGGTCAGGCTCTGGAAGCGTTCGATATCGATTAAGCCGTCGATCTCCGCCAGCAGGGGCTTAAGTTCGGCGGCAAGCGCCAGATAACGTGCCTGATGGGCGGGTCTGGCGTCAGCTTCGAAAATTACAGCGATCATTGTCGTCTCTCCGTTGGAATGTTGCGAAGAGCGTGCAGGAGAGAAAAGGGAGATGCTTCGGTGGGCAGCGAACTATTTGTGCCGCCCGGCGCGGCGGACATCCGGCCCGCTGTTTCTCGACCGACTGCTTATCGACGACATGGTGCGCTACCCGAAGATGCGCGTTGAAACGGTCAGCGATGCGCGGATGATCGACATTGTCGCCGGGGGTTATGACGCCGGGATCCGCCTCGCCGGGTCGGTGCCGCAGGATATGAGCCATTGCGCTGACGGCCAATATCCGCCAGCGGGGTTATTCCAGGTTAGCCTTATGCAGGCCGTAGGCCGCATCCAGCGCCCCCGGCACCATCCGGGAGGTGATGCCCAGCCGGTTCCAGGCGTTGATCGCCACGATGGCGAAGTTCAGCTCAGAGATCTCAACCTCAGAGAAGTGTTCCGCCACGCTGCGATACAGGGCGTCGCTGACCCCGTGCGCGGTGATCTGCGTCAGCGCTTCGGCGAACGCCAGCGCCGATTTTTCCCTGGGGCTGAACAGCGGCGATTCGCGCCACGCGGCCAGGTGGTAGAGGCGCAGCTCGCGCTCTCCGGCAATTTTGGCCTCTTTCGAATGCATATCCAGGCAGAACGTACAGCCGTTAAGCTGGGAGACGCGAATGTCGATCAGGTGCTTCAGGGCCGGGTCGAGGGAGGTTTTCGCCACCTCCATACTCAGAGCGGAGAGGGCGTTGGCCAGTGCCGGGGTGATGTGATGATGATTAACGCGCGTGCTCATACTCTTTCCTCTTTTTTGTCGATGCAGGTGATGCGATAAGGCAAATGTACGCCGCTCATGACATAGTAAAAAGATACAAAAACCGTGAAATGAGGTAGGACATGAAGCCGGGCTATCAGCAGATTTACACCCGCTACCGCGACAACATCATGCGCGGGGTGCTCAACCCCGGCGACAAAGTGCCTGCCATCCGCGTGCTGGCGGAGGAGCTGAAGGTGGCGCGTAAAACCGTCGAAACGGCGTACGCCATTCTGATCGGGGAAGGGTACCTGGTCAGCGAAGGGGCGCGCGGCACGCGGGTTAATCCGGATCTCCTGCTGCCGACCCGCAACGCCCCGACGCAGCAGGCCACCGGGACGCTTGCGCCCGCGTTACCTAACCCGCACGAGCAGAGCGGTTTTTTGCGTCCCGGCGTTCCCTCCCTCGACCATTTTCCCTATAAAAAGTGGCTGCTGCTCTGTGGCCAGGCAACGCGCTCCATGCGTCAGGAGGAGATGCTGAACCCGCCGGTGGCGGGCTGGTATCCGCTGCGGGAGGCTATCGCCCGCTACCTCAATATTTCACGCGGGCTCGCCTGCAGCGCCGAACAGGTGCTGATCACCAGCGGCTACAGCGGCAGCCTGCGCCTGATCCTCGACACGCTGGCAGGCCGCAGCGATAAGGTTCTGTTTGAAGATCCGGGCTATTTTATCGGCCAGCGGCTGCTCAACA
This sequence comes from Pseudomonadota bacterium, assembly GCA_023425455.1. GTDB lineage: Bacteria > Pseudomonadota > Gammaproteobacteria > Enterobacterales > Enterobacteriaceae > Enterobacter. The sequence continues at coordinate 3,496 of JAFACP010000338.1, forward strand.
GGATCGTCCCGCGCCTGCACACGGTGCCGGTCGACGATGCCGGGATGGACACCGCTTATCTGCTGCGCCACCACCGGGACGCCCGCTTCGCGATTGTCACCCCTTCGCACCAGAGCCCGCTGGCGGTCACGCTTTCGCTGCCGCGTAAACAGCAGCTGCTCGACTGGGCAAGCCAGCAGGGGGCGTGGATCATCGAAGATGACTACGACGGCGAGTTTCACTACACCCGCAGGGTGCTGCCGTCGCTGAAAAGCCTCGACCGGCACGATCGGGTCATTTTTATGGGCACCTTCAGTAAAACCATTATGCCGTCGCTGCGCATCGGCTACGTGGTGATGCCTGCCAGCACGGTGGAGGCCTTTATCGACTGCGCGGAGACGGTGACCAGCGGCCAGCCGGTGCTGACGCAAAAAATCCTCACCGCGTTTCTGAATGAGGGACACTTTTTCCGCCATCTCAAAAAGATGCGCGCGCTGTACCAGACCCGCCGCGACTGGATGCTGGCCGCCCTGCGCGAGGTGTACGGTGAGCTGTTCTACACCGCACAAAACGATGGCGGAATGCACATTGTGGCGTTTCTGAGCAAGGGGAGCTGCGACCAGGCGCTGGCCCGCTGCTGGCAAGAGCAGCAGCTGCAGGTGAATGCGCTTTCAGCGTGGTATCGCGACAGCAACAAGCGCTACGGGCTGGTGATGGGCTATAACAACGTGCAGAGCTACCCGGAAGCGCTGGCGCTGCTGGCGCGGGCAAAACGGCAAACGCTGGAATTACTACTCTAAAATCAGATAGCTACCCCGGGGCTAGCAGAATGTGATAAAGATACACTTTTGCGACACTGTCGCCTTCTAAGGAAAAGAAAAAATGAAATCACTTCTGGGATTCGACTATCTGTTAACGCCGCGTGTGCTGGTCTTCTTCTACTGGATCACCATGCTGATCATCCTGATCGGTGGCCTGTACTCCATGTTCACCGAACACCTGATCACCGGATTTATCGGCATGATCTTCAGCCTGATCGGCTGTCGCGTGATGTTCGAACTGATCATGGTGGCGTTTAAGAATAACGAATATCTGCGCCGGATCGCTGAAAACACCTCGGTGAAATCCGCCGAATAAGCGTTGCGCGCCCGGCTGCCGTCACGTGGCCGGGCGACAGTCAAAAAGACTTACACATCAAAGCGGGACAGCCCGACATCTTTAAGCTGTTCATCGCTCATCGCCTGCAAAATGCGCCGGGTCTGCCTGATACGGTAACGATTTTTCAGCGTCAGCCAGATCCAGATAAAAACCCTGAACGGACGTTTTGAACGGTGCTGGTCGTATTCCATGATGCTCTCCTCACTGTGCCTGTGGGGTTATGATCGTGGAAAACCGGGTTGACAATACAGACCCAAAAATCCATTTTGTTTACCATACAGATCCGCTAAGACTGCATCTGCATGCCGTTTTTTGCGGCAATCTGTACTGGTTTTACCCTCTGTATGGTGAAAAATAAGGATACAGGCATGACGCGCTATCAGCACCTGGCCAACCTTCTGGCCGAACGTATTGAACACGGGTTGTACCGCAGCGGCGAACGCCTGCCCTCGGTCCGCGCGCTGAGCCAGGAGCATGGCGTGAGCATCAGCACTATCCAGCAGGCCTACCAGATCCTCGAGAACCGCCAGCTGATTATCCCCCAGCCGCGATCCGGCTATTTTGTCGCACCGCGCAAGGCCCCGCCTCCGGTTCCGGCCATGACGCGTCCGGTGCAGCGCCCGGTCGACGTTACCCAGTGGGATGAGGTGATGATGCTGCTGGATGCCCGCACCGACAAAGAGATGATCTCCTTCGGCGGCGGTTCGCCGGACATCAGCCAGCCGGGCCTGAAGCCCCTGTGGCGGGAGATGAGCCGCATCGCCCAGCACAACCCGGCCGAGATGCTGAGCTATGACGTGCTGGACGGTCGCCTTGAGCTGCGCGAGCAGATTGCGCGCCTGATGCTGGACAGCGGTTCAACGGTGGCGGCCAACGAGATCGTGATCACCAACGGCTGCCACGGCGCCCTGTCCATCGCCCTGCTTTCGGTCTGTAAACCGGGGGATATCGTGGCGGTCGAGTCGCCGTCGTTTCACGGCACCATGCAGATGCTGCGCGGGTTTGACATCAAGGCGATAGAAATTCCGACCGATTCGCAAACCGGGATCAGCATTGAGGCACTGGAGCTGGCACTGGAGCAGTGGCCCATCAAAGCGGTGATCCTGGTGC
>JAFACP010000358.1 GCA_023425455.1 Pseudomonadota bacterium
CCAGCGTGTTCGAGGCGATATGCGGTGTAATGTAGGCGCCAAAGAACAGCGTCAGCGGATGATGTACCAGATAAATAAACAGCGACGCATTCACGAAATAGGTCACCCGGGCGGACTTAAAGTTCAGCAGGCGATGGCCCAGCGCAAACACCACGTTGACCATCCATAAGCCGAGCAGCATCGTAATCACGCTTTCTGTTTCGTACATCCAGGCCTCGCCGCTGCCGTAACGTTGATTGAGCAGATAAGCCACAAAGGCCAGCGCTGCGCCGATAGCGCAGCCGGGGGAAGGGGTCGTGAACAGCGACTTAAGCTTAGGGTAGGCAAACGCCAGTGCCCCAATCAAAAAGAAGGGGATATAAAACAGCGACTGCATCACTACAAAATTAAACAGCCCGTCGCTCAGGATCGGAGGATAGATGATAAACAGCGCCCGTCGTATCGCCGCATAGGTGACCCCCAGGGCCAGAAACAGGATCGACAATTTCCCGAGGGTGATGTTGGCGAAAAGCGCATCGGCCTTGTCACTTAAGTGCTGACGCAGGCGGCTGAAAATGAACAAACTCACCGTCGTTAATACCACCAGCACTAACAAAAACCACAGATGCGACACGAGTTCCCAGACCAGGGTGTTGTATTTCTCATACCCCGTCAGATTCGGCCAGTTCTCCGCTTTCCCTTTCACATACTGCAGCATAATAAATTGCGGCAACGTCAGCAGCGGGATAGCCGTCAGCATCGGGATGCCGACGCGCTCCACCCGCACTTTCCACCAGCGCTTAATCGGGTAGCGTAAAAACAGCATGTAAGAGAAATAACCGGAGATGACGAAAAACACCTGCATCCGGAAAGCGTGAATAAAGTCATTGAACAGCGTCAGCCACCAGGAGGGCATCTGACTGTTCACATGCCAGGTATGGCTTGAGTAGATTAATGAGATATGGAATGGGATCCCTAACAGCATCAGCCATGCCCGGATCGAGTCGAGGAAATATTCACGTTCTACAGGTTTCGTGCTCATATAACTTTTTGCATTCTCAGACTTTTCGTCTTATCCCTAAGACGCTTAATGGTTACATTCGACGCCAACCCTACACCAAGACCGACAACCTGTCTCCAGGATAAGCACGCAAAGTGTAACGCGGGTTCTTTCACTTGCTTAATACCTGAGCCAGCGAGCAGAACAAAGCGGTGATATTGTTGTCGGATTGCCTGAGTTTCCATTAAAATGGATCGGATCGATATAAGCACACAAAGGGGGAAGTGCTTACTTATTATGAAACATAAACCACAGATGATGAAAATGCGTTGGTTGGGTGCGGCAGTGTTGTTGTCCCTGTATAGCGCATCGGCCTGGTCCTTTACCATTGATGACGTCGCAAAAAAGGCAAAATCGATGGCTGGCAAGAGCTACGAAGCGCCGAAAAGTAACCTGCCCTCCGTTTTCCGCGACATGAAGTATGCGGACTATCAGCAGATCCAGTTCAATCATGACAAAGCGTACTGGAGCAATCTCAAAACCCCGTTCAAGCTTGAGTTTTACCACCAGGGTATGTACTTCGACACCCCCGTTGCCATCAACGAAGTGACGGCGACGACGGTCAACAAAATCAAGTACAGCCCGGACTATTTCAATTTTGGCAACGTGCAGCACGATAAAGACACGGTGAAAGATCTGGGCTTCGCCGGCTTTAAAGTCCTTTATCCGATCAACAGCAAAGATAAAAACGACGAGATCGTCAGCATGCTGGGCGCCAGCTATTTCCGCGTGATTGGCGCGGGACAAGTTTACGGTCTTTCTGCGCGCGGTCTGGCGATTGATACTGCGCTGCCATCCGGTGAAGAGTTCCCTCGTTTCCGCGAATTCTGGATTGAACGTCCGAAACCGACGGATAAACGTCTGACTATTTACGCGCTGCTCGATTCACCTCGCGCCACCGGGGCGTACCGCTTCGTCATTATGCCTGGGCGTGACACGGTGGTTGACGTGCAGTCGAAAGTCTATCTGCGCGATAAAGTGGGGAAACTTGGCGTCGCGCCGCTGACCAGCATGTTCCTGTTTGGGCCAAATCAGCCATCACCGGTGACCAACTATCGCCCGGAGCTGCATGACTCTAACGGTCTGTCCATTCACGCAGGCAACGGTGAGTGGATCTGGCGTCCGCTGAACAATCCGAAACACCTCGCCGTCAGCAGCTTCGCGATGGAAAACCCGCAGGGCTTTGGTCTGCTGCAGCGTGGCCGTCAGTTCTCCCGCTTCGAAGATCTGGATGACCGTTACGATCTGCGTCCCAGCGCATGGGTGACGCCAAAAGGTGACTGGGGTAAAGGCAAAATTGAACTGGTTGAAATCCCGACCAACGATGAAACGAACGACAACATCGTCGCCTACTGGACGCCGGATCAGCTGCCGGAAGCCGGCAAAGAGATGAACTTCAAATACGCCATCACCTTCAGCCGTGACGAAGACAAACTGCATGCGCCAGATAATGCCTGGGTCATGCAAACGCGTCGCTCCACGGGAGATGTGAAGCAGTCGAACCTGATTCGTCAGCCGGATGGCACGGTTGCGTTTGTGGTCGATTTCACCGGACAGCAGATGAAAACGCTGTCTCCGGATACGGCGGTTACGGCGCAGGCCAGTATTGGCGACAACGGTGAAATCGTTGAAAACAGTGTCCGCTACAATCCGGTGACTAAAGGGTGGCGTTTAACCCTGCGCGTGAAAGTGAAAGATCCGAAACAGACCACTGAAATGCGCGCAGCGCTGGTCAGTAACGATCAGCCACTGAGTGAAACCTGGAGCTATCAGCTACCTGCCAATGAATAATACAACTGAATATATTGATGCCATGCCGCTGACGGAGAGTGAGAAAGCGGCACTGCCTGCGGGCGACTTCCGCGCGGTACAAGCCGCGCTGGATGAACAACATCATCAGTTTACGCGTGATGATGATACGCCGCTGGGGTCAGTGAAGGCGCGTCTGGAGCAGGCATGGCCAGACGCGCTGGCTGAAGGGCAGCTCGTGAAGGATGACGAAGGGCGCGATCGGCTGCAGGCGATGCCGAAAGCCACCCGCTCGTCAATGTTCCCGGATCCGTGGCGCACTAACCCGGTGGGCCGTTTCTGGGATCGCCTGCGCGGTCGGGACGTTACGCCGCGTTATCTTTCCCGGTTGACGGAAGAAGAGCAGGCCTCGGAGCAGAAATGGCGTACCGTCGGGACCATTCGTCGCTACATCCTGCTGCTGCTGACCCTGTCGCAAACGGTGGTCGCCACCTGGTATATGAAAACCATCCTGCCTTATCAGGGATGGGCGTTGATCAACCCCGCCGACATGATGGGCCAGAATATCTGGGTTTCCTTCATGCAACTGCTGCCGTATATCCTGCAGAGCGGCATTCTTCTGCTGTTCGCGGTCCTGTTCTGTTGGGTTTCTGCCGGCTTCTGGACCGCCCTTATGGGGTTCCTGCAGCTATTGATGGGGCGCGACAAATACAGTATCTCTGCGTCAACGGTCGGGGATGAACCCCTTAATCCCCGGCACCGTACCGCGCTTATCATGCCTATCTGCAACGAAGATGTGGATCGCGTGTTTGCCGGGCTGCGAGCGACCTGGGAGTCCGTCAAGGCGACCGGTAATGCTGAGCATTTTGACGTCTACATACTGAG
>JAFACP010000387.1 GCA_023425455.1 Pseudomonadota bacterium
TGTTTTACCAGCGCCTGGCAGGCATCAAAATCACCATCGATCGCCACAGTTTCAATATTGCCGCCCAGCGTACAGAACAATTTTTCCTGCAGCGGGCTGATCTTGCCTTTTGGATAGAGGATCACCACGCGAACGTTCTTCAGACCATAAAACGCATGAGCAACCGCCGCGCCGGTGTCGCCGGAGGTCGCCGTCAGAATGGTCACCGGCTTATCGCCGCTGATATGGGTCAGCATCTGCGCCATAAAGCGGCCGCCGAAATCTTTGAACGCCAGCGTTGGGCCGTGGAACAGCTCAAGACAGCCGACATCAGGCTCAACCTGGCTTACCGGAGCCGGAAAAGCAAACGCCGCACGTACGCGCTCTTCCAGCAGCTCCTGCGGGATCTCATCGCCAATAAACGCAGACAAAATTTTGGTGCTGCGGGTGACAAAATCCAGCTTCAGCAGCTCATCAATGTCGGTCAGGTGAAATTCCGGCAGATCGTGTGGAAAGAACAGCCCCTGATTTTTGCCTAACCCTTGAGTCACCGCCTGCGCGAAGCTGACCTGCTCGTTATGATCTTTCAGATTGTAGAGTTTCATTCGTTATCCCAGTACTCGTGCGCCCGCCGTGTCCAGACGGCAAATATGAACAAAGCCTTCCTGATTTTGCAGGTAGTGTTTAGTGAGCCAGTCCGCCACGCGCTGCGCGGTGTCGGGCTTATCGCATAAGGCGAACAGCGTCGGGCCGGAACCCGAGATGCCGCACGCCTGCGCGCCAATATCCAGCGACGCTTGCCGCGCCTCGCTAAAGCCAGGCAGCAGCCTGGTGCGATACGGCTCAGCAATCACGTCTTTCATCAGTTTTGCCGCCAGCTGAGGCTGTCGGGTGTAGCAGGCATGAATAAAGCCTGCCAGATGGCGTCCGTGCGCGATACAGTCCTGGCGACGATATTGCGCCGGCAGGATCGCCCGCGCTTCCGCGGTCGAGACCTTAATACCCGGATAAGCCAGCACCCATAGCCACTCATCAAACCCTGGCACCTGCTGGCTGATGATGCCATTCTCTTCGATCATCAGTTGCATACCGCCCAGGAAGCATGGCGCCACGTTATCGTAATGAATACTGCCGGAGATGCGTCCTTCCAGCTCGCCCATCAACCCCAGCAAGCGGTTGTTATTCAACGGTTTACCGCAGTGTTCATTCATGGCGACCAGCGCAGCCACCACCGAGCAGGCGCTGGAGCCCAGCCCTGAACCGATCGGCATACTTTTTTCCAGCGTCATGGCGACCGGTACGGTTTTGCCAATCTCCTGACAGAAGCGCTCCCAGCACTGATAAACAATATTCTCACGCGGGTCGGACGGGAGCTTGCTGGCAAAACGGCCAACGTTGTCCAGGCTGAAACTGTCTGCCGCCTCAACCGTCACCGTATCACCCAGCAGGGAACCTTCCACCGGCGTTACCGCCGCACCCAGCACATCAAATCCGACGCTCATATTGGCGCTGGAAGCCGGGGCATAGACCTTCACCATGTTAAACTCCTAACTTCCATGACAGGGTACGCAACAGATCGGCAAACACCCCCGCCGCTGTTACATCGTTCCCTGCGCCATAGCCGCGCAGCACGAGCGGCAATGGCTGATAATAGTGGCTGTAAAACGCCAGCGCGTTTTCGCCGTTTTTGACCTTGAACAGCGGATCGTTGCCATCTACTTCGGCAATCCTGACGCGGCAAACGCCGTCCTCTTCAATATTGCCAACATAGCGCAATACCTTACCTTCATCACGGGCTTTCGCCACGCGTGCAGAAAAGGCGTCATCAAGCTGCGACAGGTTGGCCATAAAGGTACTGACATCGCCGCTGTCATCAAATTCAGCTGGCAGAACCGGCTCAATCACGATATCAGAAAGTTCAAGCTCGCGACCGGTTTCACGGGCGAGAATCAACAACTTGCGTGCCACATCCATACCGGACAGATCGTCACGTGGATCCGGCTCAGTGTAGCCCAGCTCACGCGCGGCGCGTGTCGCCTCAGACAGACTCATGCCCTCATCCAGCTTGCCAAAGATAAACGACAGCGAGCCGGAAAGAATACCGGAGAAGCGCTGCAGTTCGTCACCCGCATTCAACAGGTTCTGCAGGTTCTCAATCACCGGCAGTCCGGCCCCCACGTTGGTGTCATACAGGAACTTACGCCTGGACTTACCCGCCGCCAGACGCAGCTGGTGATAGTAATCCATTGACGAGGTATTGGCCTTTTTGTTTGGCGTCACCACGTGGAACCCTTCGCGCAGGAAGTCAGCATACTGGTCGGCAACCGCCTGGTTTGAGGTACAGTCGACAATGACCGGATTGAGCAGATGATACTCTTTCACCAGACGGATCAAACGGCCCAGATTGAACGGCTCTTTCGCCTCGCTCAGCTCCGCCTGCCAGTTCTCCAGATTCAGGCCGTGGACGTTGGTCAGCAGCGCTTTCGAATTCGCGATACCGCAGACGCGTAAATCAATATGTTTCTTCTTGAGCCACTCCTGCTGACGCTTAACTTGCTCCAGCAGCGCACCGCCGACACCGCCGACGCCAATCAGGAAAAGCTCAATCACCTGATCGGTGTTGAACAGCATCTGATGCACAACACGAACCCCAGTGGTGGCATCGTCATTATCAACCACCACCGAAATAGAGCGTTCAGAGGAGCCCTGCGCAATCGCGACAATATTGATATTGGCGCGGGCCAGCGCCGCAAAGAATTTAGCCGAAATGCCGCGCAGCGTGCGCATGCCATCGCCCACTACAGAGATCACCGCCAGACGTTCCTGAATGGCGAGCGGCTCCAGCAGTTCCTCTTTCAGCTCCAGATAGAACTCGTCTTCCAGCGCACGACGCGCGCGCAGGCAGTCGGCCTGCGGTACACAGAAACTGATGCTGTATTCAGAGGAGGATTGCGTGATCAGCACAACAGAAATGCCGTTACCTGACATCGCGGCAAACACGCGCGCCGCCATCCCGACCATGCCTTTCATTCCGGGACCGGACACACTGAACATTGCCATGTTATTCAGGTTGGAAATGCCCTTCACCGGCAGGCCATCTTCATCGGCGCTTGCGCCAATCAACGTACCAGGGGCTTGCGGGTTTCCGGTATTTTTAATCAGGCAAGGGATCTGAAACTGGGCAATCGGGGAGATGGTACGAGGATGAAGCACTTTAGCGCCGAAGTAGGAGAGCTCCATCGCTTCCTGATATGACATCGACTTCAGCAGTCTGGCGTCCGGAACCTGACGCGGATCGCAGGTGTATACGCCATCAACGTCAGTCCAGATCTCGCAACAATCCGCACGCAAACAGGCGGCCAGCACGGCGGCTGAGTAGTCGGAGCCGTTACGGCCAAGCACCACCAGCTCGCCTTTCTCGTTACCGGCAGTGAAACCGGCCATCAGGATCATGTGATCGGATGGAATTTTGCTCGCCGCAATACGACGGGTTGATTCAGCGATATCAACAGTGGATTCAAGGTAATGACCCACCGCCAGCAGTTTTTCCACCGGATCAATCACCGTCACGTTGTGACCACGGGCTTCCAGCAGACCGGCCATGATGGCGATAGAGAGTTTCTCCCCACGACAGATCAGCGCCGCATTGATGCTGTCCGGACACTGGCCAAGCAGACTGATACCGTGCAAAACATGTTTAATTTGTGCGAACTCATGCTCAACAACGCTTTTCAGTCGGGTAAGCGGGAATCCAGGCTGCGCTTCGGCCAGCCCCTGTAGCAGCTCAGCAAAAATCCGCTCAGCGTCGCTCATGTTCGGGAGTGCATCCTGGCCACCGATGGTTTTTTCAATCATCGCCACCAGATGGTTAGTAATTTTCGCCGGGGCAGAAAGCACGGTGGCTACCTGCCCCTGCCTGGCGTTGCTCTCCAGGATATCGGCAACACGCAGAAAACGTTCTGCATTTGCCACTGATGTACCGCCGAACTTCAACACTCGCATGGGATTACCTCATGATCTTTAGCCGAAAAAAAAGCCCGCACTGTTCAGGTGCGGGCTTTTTTCTGTTTTTCCTGTACGCGTCAGCCCGCATCGTTACCTGTGGTAATGATGATGGTTGTGGTAATGGTGGTGATGCTGATGCGTTTCATGGATGTTGTGTACTCTGTAATTATTATCTGTCTGTGCTGTATTCCTTTAGGGTTAAAGGATTAGGCATCCTAAGTCAATGAATTTTTAATTTGATCACAGTTCGGGACATTCCCGCCTCCCGCTGTCGGCAGAATTATTTCCATCGGAATAGTTCAGCCATTCCTCTGATAGCAGAGGCTTCCGCCATACAAAAAAATGATGACAGCATTTTACTCCGCCAATTTTTTTTCAATATCGTGCAGCAATCGGTGCAACATTGCCGTATCCCGTTGCTCAAGACGCCCCAGTCGCTGCTGCAACCAGTCGGCCATTTTTTGATCGTCCGCGACCTCCAGCCGCGAGAGCAGATTCTGGGCGCGGACTCGCAGCGCAACCAGCTGATTTTCATCTGCAGCCCCTTCCGGAGGTGGCGTAATTTGCATTAATGATGCTAATTGATAGCAGTAAACCATCACCGCCTGCCCAAGATTCAGTGACGGATAATCGGCAACCATCGGTACGCCGGTCAGCACGTCCGCCAGCGCCAGCTCGTCGTTAGTTAAGCCGGAATCTTCGCGACCAAACACCAGCGCCGCCTTCGTCAGCCACTGGCTTTTCTCTTCCAGCAGCGGCACCAGCTCCGAAGGGGTGGCGTAGTAATGAAATTTGGCCCGGCTGCGCGCCGTTGTCGCCACGGAGAAAGCGATATCGTGTAAGGCTTCCGCCAGCGAATCGTAAGTCGTTATATTATCGAGAATATCTCCAGCCCCATGCGCCACACGGCGCGCGGCAGGTTCAAGGTGCGCAGTGCTCGCTACAATACGCAAATCGGTAAAGCCCATGGTTTTCATGGCACGCGCCGCAGCGCCAATATTTTCTGCTCTTGCCGGGGAAACCAGCACAATCGACAGATGCATTTATGCTCTCTTATTAATCAGTTAGCCGGTAAAAATGTGATGCAGCTCAACATATTACGCAGCGCGAATTTACAAAATTGCAACACAAATCACCGAAATAGCGTTTCATAACAATTTAAAAACGCTAAACTATTTTGTGGCTGAACAATCCGTTAGAATGTTAATAAAACCCTATTATCCTTATGTTTTATAATGACAATAGCCATCTGATTGCCTTTTTCTGATTGGATGCGTAACGTTTATCAATCAATGTCCGCAACTAGTTGGTTTATTGAAAATTTGTGACAAAGGCTAGCATTCAGCTACGATGATTTCATCAAACTGTTAACGTGCTACAATTGAACTTGATATATGTCAACGAAGCGTAGTTTTATTGGGTGTCCGGTGTCACTTAGCCTGTTATGTTGCTGTTAAAATGGTTAGGATGACAGCCGTTTTTGACACTGTCGGGTCCGAAGGGAAAGTGCCCACGACCAAGCTAATGATGTTGTTGACGTTGATGGAAAGTGCATCAAGAACG
>JAFACP010000440.1 GCA_023425455.1 Pseudomonadota bacterium
ATGTAAACCGCCGCTGGCGCAGCACCGACCAGGCCTGAGAAGACGCTGCTCAGTGAATCGGTGGTCAGCGCTTTGCCGCCGTCGATAATCTGGCCGTCTTTGTCCAGCAGGTTCGCCTGACCGGCTACCGCACGGATGGTGCCGGTGGCGTCAAACACCGCGGTCATCACCAGCGCCAGCACGCTTGGCAGGATCACCGGGTTCAGCGCGCCAACGATGTCGAGGCTGCCGATCAGGGAGTTGCCTTTGTCATCGCTCAGCGACGGCATGGCAAAGATACCGGAGAAGTGGACGCTCGGGTCGAAGATCAGGCCAACAATCGAGATGCCGATAATGGTCAGCAGAATGCCGCCCGGTACTTTCAGTTTTTCCAGCCCGATAATCACCGCCAGGCCAATCAGCGACATGATCACCGGGAAGCTGGCGAAGTTGCCCAGCGCGACCGGCAGACCGTCCAGCGGGTTCTTGATCACCAGCCCCACGCCGTTGGCCGCAATCAGCAGCAGGAACAGGCCGATACCAATCCCGGTGCCGTGCGCCACGCCCTGCGGCAGGTTGCGCAAAATCCAGCTACGAATACCGGTCGCGGAAATGACGGTAAACAGCACCCCCATCAGGAATACGGCACCCAGCGCAACCGGCACGCTGATGTGCTGGCCCAGCACCAGGCTGAACGCGGTGAATGCGGTCAGTGAAATCGCGCAGCCGATCGCCAGCGGCAGGTTCGCCCACAGCCCCATCACAATGGAGCCAACCCCGGCCACGAGACAGGTCGCAACAAAGACCGCCGCCGGCGGGAAGCCCGCTTTACCCAGCATGCCCGGGACCACGATGACGGAGTAAACCATCGCCAGAAACGTCGTCAGACCGGCAACGACTTCCTGACGCACGGTGCTGCCGCGAGCAGAAATTTTAAACATGGCGTCAAGCGAACCGCCAGTACGCGCAGATGGCGTAGACATAGAAAACATCCCCTGAGAGTTTTTATAGAAAGTCCGTAAGCGTGGTGGAGACTCCACTGCCAGCAAAACGTCAAATCCATGTGCTGCGTTTGCGACGAAAGGGGCGTCACAAAAAAAGCAAACGTTTAGCTCCGCGCTTACAAAACGGGTGGTCAAATTAAGGCAAACGATTATCTAGCCTAATCACCGCCCTTTTCAACTGAACTTTATCGTTTTTCACTAAAATTCCCTTATGACGCTGAAGATTTAGCCAGAGGATGCGCAAACGTTATCGTCTATGCGCAATTTAGTAACATTTCACTCGCCGTCGAGAAGGGTAAAGGGGCCACCCTGCTCCAGCGTCCGCTGCCAGCCGGGGAGCGATTCGACCTGTTGCTTCCACGCCCGGGTATGAGGCAGATCCTCAATGCCGCCGCGCGCCAGCAGCGCAAAGACCGGGAAGCTCATCTGAATATCGGCCATGCTGAGCGCATCACCGGCAAACCAGCGGTTTTGCGCCAGGTGAGCGTCGATATAGCGGGCATGCGTTTCCAGCTGGCGGTTGAGCCACGCTTTTTGCACGCCCTGTCCGAGCACCTTCCCCAGCCCCCGCAGACCAAAGGGGATCGGCGGTTTGCCGAGACTGCTGAAAACAAGCTTCATCAACAGCAGCGGCATCAGCGAGCCTTCGGCGTAATGCAGCCAAAAACGGTATTGCACCTTGTCGTGCGGATCGCGTGGTTTGAGCCGCGACTCGACATCATACGTTTCCTGAAGATATTCAAGGATCGCCCCCGATTCGGCGAGGATAAGCCCGTTGTCCTCAACCACCGGCGATTTGCCCAGCGGATGCACCTTTCTCAGCGAGGCCGGCGCCAGCATCGTTTTCTCGCGCTGATAGTGAACAATCTCATAGGGCAGGGAGAGCTCTTCCAGCGCCCAGATAACGCGCTGGGAACGCGACTGGTTGAGATGGTGTACCGTTAGCATCGTTTTCTCCTGTGATTCATACGTATTAACTATAGAAAATCGAACAACACCGCGAAAAAAATTTGCCTAAAAAAGCGTCCGCCTCGCTGGCGAAACCCCCGCCTTTGCTTACAATTAAAGTGTCAGCACAATCCGGAACCTCCCCAGTTTGCTCGACATGAGGGGTGCTGATGTCGGGGGAAACCCTCCCGTATACGAGCGGGATAGAGAGAAAGACAAAGACCGGGAATAAACTAAAGCGCCCTCCGTGGCGCTTTAGTTTTGTCTTAATCATCCTCCAGCAGCCGCGCGCCGGTGCCCTGCTCCCCGAGCCGGTCGCCGGGGTTACGCAGCGGACAGTCGCTGCGCGACAGGCAGCCGCAGCCAATACACCCATCCAGCTCATCGCGCAGCGCCACCAGCGTATGAATGCGTCGGTCGAGCTCATCCCGCCACTGGGAGGAGAGCTGCTTCCACTCTTTCGGGCTGAGCGAATGCCCCTCCGGCAGGACACCAAAGGCATCACCGATGGTGGCGAGTGGGATCCCGATGCGTTGCGCAATTTTGATGATGGCGACGTAGCGCAGCACGTCGCGGGTGTAGCGGCGCTGGTTTCCGGCGTTGCGAATGCTCTTAATCAGCCCTTTGCTTTCATAGAAGTGGAGCGCCGATACCGCCACACCGCTGCGCTTTGCCACTTCACCGGGGGTTAACAGCGCTTTAATACGCGGCAATCTCTTTTCCATAAAACCTCTTTACCTCAAGTTAACTTGAGGAATTATACTCCCCCGCAGACAAAACGACGAATCAACCAGGGATATACCCGAAGCATGACGGGTAGAGTGTTATCTACAGAGGGGCAACCTTATGTCGCATCAGCAAATTATTCAGACACTTATCGAATGGATAGATGAACATATCGACCAGCCGTTGAACATTGATGTGGTCGCCAAAAAGTCGGGTTATTCGAAATGGTATTTACAGAGAATGTTCCGTACCGTGACCCATCAGACGCTGGGCGACTATATCCGTCAGCGCAGACTGCTGCTGGCAGCGCAGGCGTTACGCTCTACGCAGCGCCCCATTTTTGATATCGCGATGGATTTGGGCTATGTGTCGCAGCAGACCTTCTCCCGCGTCTTTCGCCGCGAGTTTGATCGCACCCCGAGCGATTACCGCCACCAGCTGAATTAATGCCCCGGAAGTAAAGGCTGCTGCTGCCAGACCATAAAGTCTTGCGGTGGCATCGCCTTTGCGAAATGCCACCCCTGACAATACTGCACCCCGCGTTTCAGCAGCCAACTTACCTGCTCGGCCGTCTCCACCCCTTCGGCGATGGTTTTCAGCCGCAGGCTTTGCGCCATCTCGATGATGTGCTCTGCAATCAGGTGGCTGGTGCTGTTGGTGGTTAAAGTATCGACAAAGGATTTGTCGATTTTCAGAATATCGACGTTCAGTGAATAGAGGTTATGCAGGTTGGAATAACCGGTGCCGAAATCATCAATTGCCACTTCGTACCCCGCCTGACGAAACGCCTGGATCACCGGCGTCGTTTTCGGCACATCAATGAACCCGCGTTCGGTGACCTCAATTTTGATTTGCTGCGCACGCACCGAGAAGTGGCGGGCTTTGTCGGAGATGAGGGCAATCAGGCGCGAAGAGTGGAAGTCAGACGCGGAGAGATTAATCGAAATATAGAGCTGCGGATTGCTGGCCAGGAAGTTGCCCAGATCGCTGAACACCTCCTCGACGACGTAATCCGTGATGCGTTCGATCATCCCCTCTTTTTCCGCCAGCGGGATAAATTCCGCCGGGCTCATGACCTGGTGACCGTTAAACCCCGGCCAGCGCAACAGCGCCTCTGCGCCCACGCACCGGTTACTTTTAATATCGATAATCGGCTGGTAATGCACGCACAGCTGACGCTTATTCAGCGCCCGGTGCAGTAAACGTCCTGGCGAGTTGAGCTCGCGATGGGTGCGCGACCACACCAGCAATATAATGACGCTGCAGATCATCCCCAGCGGCAGCGTCAGCGTGGCCTGATGATAGAGCGTTTCATAAAAGCGTTTATTCGACGTCGATACAATAGCGGCAATTGGGCGTTTATCCGATCTCACTATCGTATAAAAACGATCATCTTTCTGAAATGATGATTCTTTATCTGCAATCAGCGTATTTAATAATGAGGCGTTGGCCCTGGCGCTGACGGAAAAGAATGCATTGGTTACGGTGTCATAAACGCCCCAGGAGAGAGAATGATCGCTCGACATCACCTCACTGTATGAGAGCGGATTGACCACCACGACATAATTCCCTTGCTGCATATACGTCATTTTGTAACCAGTAAAAAATGGCGTATCCCGATAATAATAGATGGCGATGTCGGGTTTGCGTTGGTAATTGGCGAGCGGAATTGTGTAGGGGTGTTCAGGAGTGAGAATCGAGGAACAAAGAAAATTCCTACCTTCGGCATATATTAAATCAGCCACGAACAGACGACCGCGAACAACGTTCAACATATATTGCCGGTGTTCCGGCGTACATACATTACCCTGATATTTTTCGGCTTCGTCGCGGGCGAGATCAACCTGTTGAATAACAAGCTCTGTTTTATCTAAGGCCAGTTCAGCAAATGTACGTAGTTGGGCGCTGGTTTCCGATGCTGCTCTTATCTGGGCGAACCAAAGCGCGAGCATCACCGGCAGCAGAACTACCATGATGATCCCGACGACCCTCAGCATCTTGCGCTGCGCGCTACGATTCATTTCCCGCCCTATATCCCTGCATTTTGTACGCCTGTAGTAATGAAGGCCGGATGCTTTGATAAACAGGTGATTACGTTGCATGAATCATGCGAAGTTAGCAACTGACTTTTAGTATTAAAAATCTGAAACGTGGTGATGACGATAATATTTTCCCGTAAGCCAAACTAAAAGTATTCGTTCCGTTTCTATTAAGGGAAATAATTATCCAGTAGCAGCGGCAGGTTTTAAGATAACACAACAGAGGATCATTGATTAAGCCAAACTTCTGACAGCATGAAAAAAGTACAACACCAACATGAAATTTTATGCTATTTCTCAGGATGTATTTTTTGTCATTGATTTATAAATAATCAGACGCCACGACAGTTTTCCCTCTGCCGGTGCGCTTGGCATCATATAAGGCGTTATCCGCGCGCGTTAGCAAAGCCGAGGTGTCGCGCTGTCCCTGACGCACCTCGACCACGCCGGCACTGAAGGAGAGCGTCAGCGTTTTATCCCCCACCACCAGCGGCCTGGCGATCAGCGCGGTGCGTAAGCTGGCGGAGAGCTGCGTTGCGGCTTCACCGTCAGCGTGCGCCAGCAGAAGCAAAAACTC
>JAFACP010000452.1 GCA_023425455.1 Pseudomonadota bacterium
GAGTTAATGATGAACAACACCACTATGCACAAAACATTGCTGGCGCTCGCTATCGCGGCAGCCACCCACGGCGCCCTCGCGGCGGAGAGCAAAAAAGAGGACACCCTGATTGTCCAGCCAGCGCCAGCGAGCGACTTCACTCCCGGAGGCGACGGGCTGGTGCCGGCTTTTCTCGACGGACAGGTGGCGAACGGCGGGCGGATGGGGATGCTTGGCCAGCAAAATGCGATGGACGTCCCGTTCAATATCATCAGCTACACCGCGAAGCTTGTGGAAGATCAGCAGGCGAAAACCATTGCCGATGTCGTGGCCAACGACGCGGGTGTGCAGTACGTGCAGGGCTATGGCAACAGTGCGGAGAGTTTCCGTATTCGCGGCCTCAAGTTTGACGGCGATGATATGACCTTTGGCGGCCTGTCGGGCATATTGCCCCGCCAGGTGGTGGACGCGCAGATGGTTGAACGTATTGAGATCTTCAAAGGGGCGAACTCGCTGATGAACGGCGCGTCCACCTCCGCCGTTGGCGGGATGATCAACCTTGAGCCAAAACACGCCGGTGACACGCCGCAGGCAAAAGTGGGGCTGGATTACACCTCGGATTCCCGGTTTGGCACTACGCTGGATGCCGGCCGTCGTTTTGGCGAGAACGATCGCTTCGGGGCACGGGTCAATCTGGTCCATCGTGAAGGTGAAACCACGGTTGCCAACGATCGCCGTCGTACCACCTTGCTGTCGACCGGTCTCGATTACAAAGGCGATAGCTTCCGCACCTCGCTGGATGTGGGGTATCAGAGGAAAACTTTCCATGGCAGCCCTACCAGCGTGAACGTGTCGGCGGTCGACTTCATCCCGACGCCACCGAAAAACGATCGCAACTTCTCGCAAAAATGGGCCTACAGCAATATTGAAAACGAGTTCGGCATGTGGCGCAGCGAGTACGATATTACCGACAGCTGGACGGCTTATAGCGGGCTGGGGGCGCAGCATGCGCATGAAGAGGGGTTATACAGCGCGCCAAAACTGCTGGATAAGAGCGGCAAGGCGACCGTTAGCCGTCTTGATACCAACCGGATCAGCGACACCGTCAGCGGAATGGCGGGGATCCGCGGTAACTTTAACACCGGCTTCGTGTCGCACAAGGTCAACGTGGGCTACTCGGCGCAAAGCACCAATGAAAAAATTGCGTGGAAAATGTCGGCCGCAGCAGATAACCCGACCACCAACATCTATCACAATACCGGCGTCGATGCGCCGGACAGCACCAACTTCGGCGGTTCAGGGGGGAAATACAGCGATCCGCTGACCAGCGGGCGCACCCGCTCGCAGGGCTGGCTGCTGAGCGATACGCTGGGCGTTCTCGACGACAAACTGCTGTTTACCGCCGGCGCACGCCATCAGAAAGTGGTGATCCGTGGCTATAACAAAGTCACCGGCGCCGAAAACGACGCCGACGGTTTCGACGGCAGCCGCTGGATGCCAACCTACGGCGTGGTGTACAAGCCGTGGGAATCGGTTTCACTGTACGCGAACCACACCGAAGCGCTGCAGCCGGGTAAAACCGCGCCGAATACCGCCACCAACTATGGCCAGAGCACCGGCATCGTGCATTCGAAACAGAACGAAGTGGGTGTAAAAGCCGACTTTGGCCGCGTCGGCGGCTCGCTGGCGCTGTTTGAAATCAAAATGCCGTCGGCCATTCTCGACAGCGTGACCAAACATTATGGGCTGGATGCGGAGCAGCGTAACCGTGGCGTTGAGCTGAATGTGTTTGGCGAACCGCTGCTGGGAATGCGGCTTAACGCCAGCGCCACCTGGCTGCAGGCCACGCTGACCAAAACCAATAACGGCCTCAATCAGGGCAACGACGCGATTGGCGTGCCGAACTTCTATGCGGTACTGGGGGCAGAGTATGACATTCAGCCTGTCAGCGGCCTGACCGCGACCGCGCGCGTCAACCATTCTGGCTCGCAATATGCCGATCTCGCCAACAGCAAGAAGCTGGACAGCTACACCACGCTGGATCTGGGCATGCGTTACCGGTTTGCGGTTAACCATAACCATAATCAGATGACCGTTCGCGCGGGCATCGACAACGTGACGGATAAAAACTACTGGGCCGCGGTGGATGATTCCGGCACCTACATCACCCAGGGCGAGCCGCGGACCTTTAAGGTCTCCGTTGGCTACGAGTTTTAAGCGTTCCATCCTCGTTATCAGGGGCAAGGATGCCCCAATCCCTCTCGCCGTCGCCCCGACGGGCCATTTTTTCGCTATTATAGTGCCCCACCGTTGTTCATTAACAAGGATGCCCTATGTCCGCACTGGTATTTCGCCAGGCGCAGCCTGCCGACGTCGACCGCTGCTTTGAGATTGAAATCACCGCCTATGAAGGCGATGAAGCCGCCACGCGTGAAAAAATCGCGACCCGCATTGCCCGTTACCCGCAGGGCTTTATGTGCATGGAGCGGGAAGGCGAGGTGATTGGTTTTATCAATGCGGGCTGCGCCTGGCAGGTCGTTATGTCCGATGAGGCGTTCAAAGAGTTGATCGGCCACGATCCGGATGCGCCCGACGCGGTGATCATGTCCGTGGTGGTGGACCCGGCCTGTCAGGGAAAAGGCTACGCCTCGCTGATGATGCGCGAGTTTGTCTCGTGGATGAAAGCGCTCAATAAAGAGAGGATCCATCTGATGTGCAAAGCGCGTCACGTCGATCTCTATACCCACTTTGGTTACCGGTACGTCAGGCCTTCCGCGTCCGATCATGGCGGGATGGCCTGGCACGAAATGATGATGACGCTTTGATCTGCGTGGCTTGCTACCACCTGCCTGAAGTGTTAAAACGTGCCCCTTCTAAAAAAGAGACAGGGGTAGGGCGTGAAAAACGCGTCATCCGCTTCAGGCAACGGTAGCGCTGAAGCTTCATCGGAACACAATCCGACACTGCAACGCGGGTTGCAAAATCGACATATTCAGTTAATTGCCCTCGGCGGCGCGATCGGTACCGGGCTGTTTCTCGGTATCGGCCCCGCCATTCAGATGGCCGGCCCGGCGGTTCTGCTGGGTTACGGTATCGCCGGGATCATCGCCTTCCTGATCATGCGCCAGCTCGGCGAGATGGTTGTCGAAGAGCCGGTATCGGGTTCATTTGCCCACTTTGCCTGTAAATACTGGAGCCCGTTTGCCGGTTTTCTCTCCGGCTGGAACTACTGGGTGATGTTTGTGCTGGTGGGCATGGCAGAGCTAACGGCCGCCGGGATCTACATGCAGTACTGGTTGCCGGAGGTGCCGACCTGGGTCTGGGCCGCGGCCTTCTTTATTATCATCAATGCGGTCAACCTGGTGAACGTGCGTCTGTATGGCGAAACCGAGTTCTGGTTTGCGCTGATCAAGGTGCTGGCGATTATCGGTATGATCGGCTTCGGTCTCTGGCTGCTGTTTTCCGGTCACGGCGGCGAGCGGGCAACAATAGATAACCTGTGGCAGCACGGCGGATTCCTGGCGACGGGCTGGAAAGGGCTTATTCTGTCGCTGGCGGTGATTATGTTCTCCTTCGGCGGGCTTGAGCTGATCGGTATCACCGCCGCTGAAGCGCGCGACCCGCATAAAAGCATTCCGAAAGCGGTCAATCAGGTGGTGTACCGCATCCTGCTGTTTTATATCGGTTCGCTGGTGGTGCTGCTGGCGCTCTATCCGTGGGTTGAGGTGAAATCTGACAGCAGCCCGTTTGTGATGATTTTCCACGATCTGAACAGTAACGTGGTGGCCTCGGCGCTGAACTTCGTTATCCTTGTGGCCTCTCTTTCGGTCTATAACAGCGGCGTTTACTCGAACAGCCGGATGCTGTTTGGCCTTTCGGTGCAGGGCAATGCGCCAGCGTTCCTGACCCGCGTCAGCCGCCGCGGCGTGCCGGTGAACTCGCTGCTGCTCTCCGGAGCGATCACCTCGCTGGTGGTGCTGATCAACTACCTGCTGCCAAAAGAGGCGTTTGGCCTGCTGATGGCGCTGGTTGTCGCGACGCTGCTGCTGAACTGGATCATGATCTGTCTTGCGCATCTGCGTTTTCGCGCGGCAATGCGCCGTAAAGGACGCGAAACGCAGTTCAGGGCGCTGCTGTATCCGGCCGGGAACTACCTCTGTATTGCCTTCCTGGCGATGATCCTCGTGCTGATGTGCACCATGGACGACATGCGCCTGTCGGCGCTGCTGCTGCCGGTGTGGATACTGTTCCTGTTTGTGATATTTAAGATCTCACGTAAAAAGTAGTGCGGTTTTGCCCGGTAGCGCTCAGCACGCCGGGCCTTTACCGCCACAGCGCATAGCGTGTGCCCCTTTCCCGATTTCACTCCCGGGCATTATCGTGACCCCTCTCCCATTTCTGGCCTGATCCGCATGATCTTTATTTTGTAATCGATTACTTTTCGCTTGAACTGTTTTTGTAATCGATTACTTTTATTCGGTGAGGCTCATTATGGTGTCAACAACGGAAAGTAGTGGAAAGGCGATAGCACAGCACCGGCTGCTGGTGCCGCGTTTGTCGCTGATGATGTTCTTACAGTTTTTCATCTGGGGAAGCTGGTCGGTCACGCTCGGTCTGGTGATGACGCAGCACAATATGTCTTTGCTGATTGGCGATGCATTTTCTGCCGGCCCCATCGCCTCCATTCTGTCGCCGTTTGTGCTCGGTATGCTGGTCGATCGCTTCTTTGCTTCGCAGAAGGTCATGGCGGTGATGCATCTGGCCGGGGCCGCCATTTTATGGTTCGTTCCGGGGGCATTAATTGCCGAAAACGGCGCGCTGCTGATTGGTCTGCTGTTTGGCTATACGCTGTGCTATATGCCAACCCTGGCGCTGACGAACAATATCGCGTTTCACAGCCTCGCAAATGTCGATAAAACGTTTCCGGTGGTCCGGGTCTTCGGCACCATTGGCTGGATTGTTGCCGGGATCGTTATCGGTGTGACCGGCGTTGCGTCGAGCGTCACCATCTTCCAGGTCGCGGCAGCGAGTTCGGTGCTGCTCGCGCTTTACAGCCTGACGTTGCCGCACACGCCTGCGCCCGCCAAAGGGCTGCCGGTACAGCTTCGCGATCTCTTCTGCGCGGATGCCTTTGCGCTGCTCAAAACACGGCACTTCTTTATCTTCTCGCTCTGCGCAATGTTGATCTCTGTTCCGCTCGGAACCTACTACGCCTACACCGCTTCCTACCTGGCGGACGCCGGTATTGCGGATGTCAGCACCGCGATGTCGTTCGGGCAGATGTCGGAGATCGTCTTCATGCTGATCATCCCGCTGCTGTTCCGCCGCCTGGGCGTGAAGTACATGCTGCTGGTGGGCATGCTGGCGTGGTTTGTGCGTTACGCGCTGTTTGCGCTGGGCGTCAGTGAGGAGGGGCGTTTCTTACTCTATCTCGGCATTCTGCTGCACGGCGTGTGCTATGACTTCTTCTTTGTGGTGGGCTTTATTTATACCGACCGGGTGGCGGGCGAAAAGGTGAAAGGTCAGGCGCAGAGCATGATCGTGATGTTCACTTACGGTATTGGCATGCTGCTGGGTTCGCAAATTTCCGGGGCACTTTATAACCGTCTGGTGGCGGGGCAGACCGTTCCGCAGGCGTGGGTCACCTTCTGGTGGATCCCGGCCGTTGCGGCAGCGGCGATAGCTCTGATTTTCCTGCTCACGTTCCGGTATGACGATGACAGAGCGTAATTTTCAGGAGGTGGTATGAGAACGATTAAGGGGCCGGGCATTTTTTTGTCCCAGTTTATCAGCGGTCAACCGCCGTTCAACTCGCTGGACGGGCTGGCGGGCTGGGCGGCAGAGAAAGGCTATAAAGCGCTGCAGATCCCCTGCAACCATCCACACATTTTTGATGTGGAAAAAGCGGCGCAAAGTCAGGCCTATTGCGATGACATTCGCGGCCAGCTTGCCGGGCACGGGCTGACGATCAGCGAACTGTCGACGCATCTGGAAGGACAGCTTGTCGCGGTAAATGAGGTTTATAACGGGGCGTTTGAAAACTTTGCACCCGCTTGCGTGCGCGGTAATGCCGCAGAGCGGCAGGCGTGGGCGACGGCAAAGGTAAAGCAGGCGGCCCAGGCTTCGGCAAGATTAGGCTTAACGGCGCACGCGACCTTCTCCGGCTCGCTGGCGTGGCCGTTTTTCTACCCGTGGCCGCCGCACAACGAGCAGCGTTTTCAGGAGGCTTTCCGCGAGCTGGCAAACCGCTGGCGGCCGATCCTGGATACCTTTGACGAGCAGGGGGTGGATGTCTGTTTCGAGCTGCATCCGGGAGAAGATCTGCATGATGGTGTCACGTTCGAGCGTTTTCTGGCGCTGCTGGATAATCACCCGCGTTGTCACATTCTCTACGATCCGAGCCACATGCTGCTGCAGCAGATGGATTACCTGGCCTTTATTGATATCTATCACGCGCGCATCAAAGCGTTCCACGTGAAAGATGCCGAATTCAGGGCCAGTGGACGCAGCGGCGTATATGGTGGTTACCAGCCGTGGCTCAGTCGTGCCGGGCGTTTTCGTTCACCCGGCGACGGGCAGATTGACTTCAACGGCATCTTCAGCAAGCTGACGCAATATGATTATGACGGCTGGGCGGTGCTGGAGTGGGAGTGCTGTCTGAAAGATGGCGAAACCGGCGCCCGCGAGGGCAGTGAGTTCATTCGTCGCCACATTATTCCCGTTTCAGGACGCGCGTTTGACGATTTCGCCGCAGGAGGCACGCATGATTAAGGTCGGTATCATTGGTGGCGGTTTTATCGGCCCGGTCCATATTGACGCGCTGCGCCGTCTGGGCGATGTGCAGGTTGTTGCTCTCTGTGACAGCACCCTGTCCCTGGCGCAGGAAAAAGCGCGGGCGTTAGCGATCCCGCACGCCTTTGGCAGCGTGGAGGCGTTGCTTGCGCATCCGGATCTACAGGTTGTCCATAACTGTACCCCCAACCATCTGCACGCGCAGATTAACCGCCAGATTTTACAGGCGGGCAAACATCTGTTTTCCGAAAAACCGTTGTGTATGACCCCGGACGAGGCGCGTGAGCTGGTCGCGCTGGCGGAGCAGGCTGGTGTGGTGCATGGGGTCAGCTTTGTTTATCGTCAGTTTGCGATGGTGCGCCAGGCGGCCAGCATGATGCGTGCAGGGAGCAACGGACGGCTGTTTGCCGCGCACGGTAGCTACCTGCAGGACTGGATGCTCCAGGAGACCGACTACAACTGGCGGGTCGATGCGGTGCTTGGCGGCGCGTCACGTGCGGTGGCGGATATCGGTTCACACTGGTGCGACACGGTTCAGTTTGTCACCGGCCGGCGCATTACTGAAGTGATGGCGGATCTCTCTATCGTCTGGCCGACACGCAAGGCAAATGTGGCGGGGAATCAGACCTTCATCCATGACGCGCAGGCGAAGTATGAAGACAAACCGGTGACGACCGAAGATTTTGGCTCGGTGCTGTTGCGCTTTGACGACGGCAGTAAAGGCAGCTTTAACGTCTCGCAGGTCAGCGCGGGGCGCAAAAACCGCCTGACCTTTGAAATCAACGGCAGCGAGCAGTCTGTGGCGTGGGATCAGGAGATCCCGCAACGTCTGTGGATTGGCCGTCGCACGGACGCTAATCAGCTGCTTACTGACGATCCGGGGCTGATCAACCCGGATGTGGCCGACAGCGTCCACTTCCCCGGCGGCCACACAGAAGGCTGGCCAGATGCGTTTAAAAATATGATGGCGCAGTTTTACCGTGCCGTGCAGGCGGGGAAAATGCCGGAAAAACCGCTGTTTGCAACGTTCCATGATGGTGCGAATGTGATGTATATCATTGATGCAATAGTTAAAAGTCATCAGCAGCAACGCTGGGTAGCGGTTGAGTGCTGAGGTGTTGCCCGGTTCGCCGGGCAGCAAATTTATGGTAGCCTGCATAAAACGCTAACTGCAGGATCAGCCGTCGACATGTCCATTCAGAAAATCGCTCAACTGGCAGGGGTATCCGTGGCAACGGTCTCCCGGGTGCTGAATAACAGCGATACCGTAAAAGCGAAAAACCGCGAGCGTGTTCTGCAGGCCATCAAAGAGAGCAACTATCAGCCCAATCTGCTGGCACGCCAGCTGCGCACGGCGCGCAGCTATATGATTCTGGTGATGGTATCGAATATCGCCAACCCGTTCTGCGCTGAGGTGGTGAAAGGGATTGAAGAGGAGGCCGAGAAAAACGGCTACCGCATTCTGCTGTGTAATTCCGGGTCTGACATCGCGCGTTCGCGCTCGGGCTTAAGCCTGCTGTCCGGCAAGATCGTCGACGGTATTATCACCATGGATGCCTTCTCAAAACTTCCCGAGCTGTCGGCCCTGATTGGCAGCGCGCCGTGGGTCCAGTGCGCCGAATATGCCGACGCCGGGGCGGTCTCATGTGTCGGGATCAACGATGTTGATGCCGCGCAGTACGTGGTCAGCCAGCTGGTTGAACGCGGGCGCACACGCATCGCGCTGATTAACCATGATTTAAGTTACAAATACGCCCGCCTGCGCGAACGGGGTTACAAGAGCGTGCTTCATCTGCGCGGGCTCGACTATCAGGCGGTGGAGTACGCCAGCGATTTAAGCCCATCGGCAGGTGTGGCGGCGATGCAAACGCTGCTCAGGGCGGGGCCGCCGGATGCGGTGTTCGCCGTTTCCGATATTCTGGCCGCCGGGGCGTTGCGCGCGATCGAGCAAGCCGGGCTACGCGTGCCGGAGGATATTGCAGTGGTCGGTTTCGATGGGACGGAGCTGGCAGATATGATCTCGCTGACCACCATTGAGCAGCCATCGCGCGAAATCGGGCGCAAGGCGGTCGATCTGCTGCTGAACAAAATCGACAACCCGGATGCGCCCACTGAGAGAGTGATGATGGACTGGCGCTTTATCTCCCGCGCCAGTGCGTGATTATTGCGCGAGCGTGCCGGCGAGGGCGCGAATATCATTCCCGGTCGGCGACTGATGCACCCGTAAACCGAACTGATCCACCACGGCGAAAATGTGATCGAAGATATCGGCCTGGATATCTTCATACTCTGCCCAGTCCACCGTGTTGGTGAAAGCATATATTTCCACAGGCAGCCCGTTATCGTCTGGCGCAAGCTGACGCACCATTAAGGTCATGTCTTTGCGAATGCGCGGATGGTTCAGCAGATATTCGTTAAGATAGGCGCGGAACGTGCCAATATTGGTCATCTTCCGCAGATTCAGTACCGACTCCCCGGCGCCGTTCTGCGCATTCCACTGAGTAATTTCCTTATCGCGCGCCGCCATATACGGTTTCAGCAGTCTGGACTGAATTAAGCGCTGCTGCTCCTGTTCATCGAGGAAATGGATGCTGGTGGTATCAATATTCAGGCTGCGCTTAATCCGCCGCCCGCCGGAGGCGGACATTCCGCTCCAGTTGATAAACGCATCTGACACCAGCGCCCAGGTGGGAATGGTGGTGATGGTATTGTCAAAATTACTGACCTTGACGGTCGTCAGGCCAATGTCCGTTACCGTACCGTTGGCGCCGTATTTCGGCATTTCCAGCCAGTCACCCAGCTTCAGCATGTCGTTGGCAGAGAGCTGAATACCGGCCACCAGCCCAAGAATCGGGTCTTTAAATACCAGCATTAATACCGCCGCCATGGCACCGAGGCCGCTAATTAAAATAGCCGGAGACTGACCAATCAGCAGGGAGATAATTAAAATCCCGACCAGGATCGCGCTGACAAGCTTAACGCCCTGGAAGATCCCTTTCAGCGGCAACTGCGAGGCCGTCGCCATTTTTTGCGACAGATTAAAGATCACATCCAGCAGCGAGAAGAATGCCAGCAGGGCATAGATCATGACCCACAGTTTGGCACAGGTTGTCAGTATTTCAGCCGCT
Source organism: Pseudomonadota bacterium (assembly GCA_023425455.1). Taxonomy (GTDB): domain Bacteria; phylum Pseudomonadota; class Gammaproteobacteria; order Enterobacterales; family Enterobacteriaceae; genus Enterobacter. Next base: position 9,900 of record JAFACP010000452.1, read on the forward strand.
TCGCTGCCCTTTTGCAGCCATAATACCGCCTGGACATTAACGATGATGCCCTGCAGGGTCAGCGCCAGACGGTGAAATAATTTATTCTGCGTGATGATTTGCAGCCACAGATGGCTGCTGGCCTGCGCGCGTTTTTCAAACGTCCGCAGCACAATCTTGTGCAAAATAAAATGAACAATAAGTGCGGTGAGAAAAATAATACCAAAGATAATCACCAGCGAGGTGGTGTGATTAATTTCTATGCCTAATTTTTCAACCTGAACAATTAATTCCTGCATAACGTCTCCTTTATTGATGCAGCCCCATAATGGCGGCTGCGGATCTATTATGCAAATTCACCCGGGCTCATTTTCCGGCGGGACAGGGCTTAACGGCAGGCGCGCACAGACGATGACGCATACCCAGCGTGGCCAGCGCCAGTACAATCATCATGGCGGTTTCCACCGCCAGGAAAACGGTTATCGCCTGGGTGTAATCCCCGTGATGGTTTTGCAGCGCATGCAGCAAAATCGCGCCGAAAATCGCCGGCCCCAGCCCCAGCGCCGCCTGCTGTAAGGTGCTGAGGATTGCGCTGGCAGCACCGGCGTCGTCAGGCTGAATATCGCGCATGCCAATACGGTAGAAGCTGTTGACTATCAACGCCTGCCCGTAGCCGACAAGGCCGGTCGCCGGTGCCAGCGTCAGCGCGGTGTTAGCCATCCCCCAGACGCGGAAGGTGGCGATCAGCGCCAGCAGGCCGGTTATCTGGACAGCCAGGCCGGTCAGCAGAATGGTGCTGGTGCTGTAGCGGGCAATCAGGCGCGGCGCGAACCACGCCGAGACAAAATAGGTTACGCCGAGCGCGATAAAACTGTTCCCGGACTGCCACGGCGCCATCCCGAGCCCGGTTTGCATGGTCAGCGCCATGCAGAACATAAACCCCGACCAGACGCTGAAGAACAGCAGGGCGATCAGCACGCCGAAGCGGATGCTGCCAGTCTGCAGCAGGCGCGGCGGGATCAGCGGATGGGCGTTCTGCCGCTCTTTGTGACGCGCGTTGATCGCCATCAGTAGCGCCAGCGGAATGATCGCCGCCAGCGCGGCTTTCAGCGGCCATGACCAGTGCCACTGCGGCCCCAGCGCTATCGGGAACAGCAGACAGCAGAGGATTACGGCCAGCAGCAGGGTGCCTTGCCAGTCAATACGCGAGTGCGTTTCACGCCGCGTTTCCGGAATGTAGCGGCGGCTCATCGCCAGCACCATCAGGCAGATGGGCGGTGGCTGGCTGGTGTCGGCGGATATCG
>JAFACP010000071.1 GCA_023425455.1 Pseudomonadota bacterium
CTACCCGCAGTACGGGAACAACGACGATCGCGTGGATAGCATCGCCTGCGATCTGGTGGCGCGCTTTATGAAGAAAATTCAGGCGCTACCGACCTACCGCGATGCGGTGCCAACCCAGTCTATTCTGACCATTACTTCGAATGTGGTGTACGGACAGAAAACCGGCAATACGCCTGACGGGCGACGCGGCGGGACACCGTTCGCACCGGGAGCAAACCCGATGCACGGACGTGATCGTAAAGGCGCGGTGGCCTCGTTAACCTCCGTTGCCAAACTGCCGTTCACCTACGCCAAAGACGGCATTTCGTATACCTTTTCGATTGTGCCGCAGGCGCTGGGCAAAGACGATGGGATCCGCAAAACCAATCTGGTGGGGCTACTGGACGGGTATTTCCATCACGAGGAGACCATTGAGGGTGGACAGCATCTGAACGTGAACGTGATGAACCGGGAGATGTTGCTGGATGCGATTGCCCATCCCGAGAACTACCCGAACCTGACAATCCGCGTGTCAGGCTATGCGGTACGCTTTAATGCTCTGACGCGCGAGCAGCAGCAGGATGTGATCTCAAGGACATTTACCCGGTCGGTATAACAGGCCGTCAACGCCAGCCCCCTGTGGTTCAGGGGGCTTTTGTGTTTCTACACCGGAAGGTCAATCAGCAGCGCCCGCAGCGGCGTATCGGCGACCAGCGTGATGTTGGCTTCATCGCGAATAAACGCGCCGTCACCGCAGGTGAGCGCCTCTTTTTCTTCGCTGTGGGTCACCGCATGCACGGTTCCGTGGATCGACTGCAGATAGGCGCGCGGGCCGTGGAGCTGGACGCTTACCTGTTCGCCTTTTTTCAGCTCAATATGGTGCAGCCACACCTGCTGGCGCAGCTGCAGGCTGCCGTTGCTGCCGTCAGGCGTGGCAATCAGCTGCTGCCTGTCGCCGTGAAGGTGGATTTTTTGCACCAGCGGGTTTTCCCGTTCCGGACAGGCATCGAGCCACAGCTGCATGCGGGTCAGCGTTTTGTCTTTGCTGAGATTATGCTCGCTGTAGCTAATGCCGGGCTGGGTGGAAAGCAGTAATGCTTCGCCTGCCTTTGCCTGGACATGGTTGCCCTCGCTGTCGCGGTATTCTGCCTCGCCTTCCAGGATCAGGTTCAGGATATCCACTTTCGGGTACGTTCGCGGCTGGAAGGAGGCGCCCGGAGCGAGCACCTCCTGATTCAGCACGCGCAATGAGGCGTAACCGAGCAGTTTCGGGTCAAAGTAGTGTCCAAAGGAAAAGGTGTAGCGGGCCTGCAGCCAACCAAAATCGGCTTGTCCGCACTGTTTTGCTGTTCTTGTGGTAATCATAAAACTTGACCTCTCTTTACACTAAAACAATGGTAAAGGTATGGACGCTTCATTGTTAGCCAGATATTCTGCCTGGTATGTTCAAATTTCCTGAATGAGAACGAGATGGCTAAAGAGAGAGCATTGACGCTTGAGGCGCTTCGCGTCATGGACGCAATTGACAGACGCGGCAGCTTTGCGGCGGCGGCGGATGAGCTGGGGCGAGTGCCGTCTGCGCTCAGCTATACCATGCAGAAGCTGGAGGAAGAGCTGGATGTGGTGCTCTTTGACCGCTCCGGTCACCGAACAAAATTCACCAACGTGGGGCGCATGCTGCTGGAGCGCGGGCGCGTCCTGCTGGAAGCGGCAGATAAGCTGACCACTGACGCCGAGGCGCTGGCCCGCGGCTGGGAAACACACCTGACGCTGGTCACAGAAGCGCTGGTGCCGACGGAGGCGCTGTTTCCGCTGGTGGAAAGGCTGGCGGATAAAGCGAATACGCAGCTGTCGATCATCACCGAGGTGCTGGCCGGGGCGTGGGAGCGGCTGGAAACCGGCAGGGCGGATATTGTGATCGCCCCGGATATGCACTTCCGTTCGTCGTCAGAAATTAACTCCCGTAAGCTTTACAGCGTCATGAACGTTTATGTCGCCGCGCCGGATCATCCGATTCATCAGGAGCCGGAACCGCTGTCGGAAGTGACGCGCGTGAAGTATCGCGGCGTGGCGGTGGCTGATACCGCGCGCGAGCGCCCGGTGTTGACGGTGCAGCTGCTGGATAAACAACCGCGTCTGACGGTGACGTCGCTGGAGGACAAACGCCAGGCGCTGCTGGCCGGGCTGGGCGTGGCGACGATGCCATATCCGTTTGTTGAAAAAGATATTGCGGAAGGGCGGTTGCGGGTTGTCAGCCCGGAGTACACCAGCGAAGTGGATATCATTATGGCGTGGCGGCGCGACAGTATGGGTGAGGCCAAGTCGTGGTGTTTACGCGAAATCCCCAAACTGTTTGCCAAAAAATAGGGGTTAGCCCGGCCGCTATGCGCTGCCGGGCATCAGATTAGGTACTCTGTTTAGGGTCAGGACCAAAGCGGTTTGCGCCCGGCGTGCCGCTCTGACAGTTAAAGATCAGGATCACCAGCCAGCCAATTATCGGGATCAGCACCAGCAGTAACCACCATGCAGAACGGTCGGTATCATGCAGCCGACGAAACAGCACGGCCCATGAGGGCAGCAGAACCAACAGGCCATAAATCGTGGTCAATACCCCTTCACCGCCGGCCCGCTCCCAGCCGAGGATCTTATCAACGATACTGAGTACAACAACGAGGATGAAGTTCACCAGAACGAACATCCAGTACTCTTTGCGGCGGGCACGGCCCGCAAATCCAATATAGTTGCGCAGTACTTTTAGATACCAGTCCATTTTCCTTGCCTCAATAATCAGTCAATCACTTGTTTTCTAAGCGATCGAGGTAAGGATAGACGGAGATTGTGAATTAAAAAAGGGCATCAACGGATGCCCAGAATATTTAGCCGAAGCGAACGTCGCGGCCGTGCGGTTCATCCAGATCCTGCCACGGACCCGTCGAGATAATTCCCGTTGGGTTGATGGTTTTATGGCTGCGGTAATAGTGGGTACGGATATGCGGCATGTCGACCGTCCCGGCGATCCCCGGCGTCTGGTATATGTCGCGCAGGAAAGCATACAGGTTCGGGTAGTCGCTGATGCGATGTTTATCGCATTTAAAGTGGGTGACATACACCGGATCAAAGCGGATCAGCGTGGTCCACAGGCGGATGTCCGCTTCGGTAAGGCGATCGCCGGTCAGGTAACGATGCTGGTTGAGGATCTGCTCAAGGCGCGCCAGCGAAGAGAACACGCTGCTCACCGCGTCGTCGTAGGCTTGCTGGCTGGTGGCAAAGCCGGCTTTATAGACGCCGTTATTGACGTTGTCGTAGATCCAGTCGTTCAGCTCATCAATGCTTTCCCGCAGCTCTGGCGGGTAGTAATCGCCGGCGCGGGCCCCGAGGGCATCAAAGGCGGTATTGAGCATGCGGATGATCTCCGCTGATTCATTGCTGACGATGGTCTGGTTTTTCTTGTCCCAGAGGACCGGAACGGTGACGCGACCGGTGTAGTGCGGATCAGCGCGCAGATAGAGCTGATAAAGAAAATCGTGCTGATACAGAGTATCGCCTGTAGCGGCAGGGAAATCAGTGGCGAAGGTCCAGCCGTTCTCCAGCATCAGCGGGTTCACAACCGAAACCGGAATTAAGGATTCAAGGCCTTTGAGTTTGCGTACGATCAGCGTGCGATGCGCCCACGGGCAGGCAAGGGATACATAGAGATGATAACGATCTTTTTCGGCCGCAAAGCCGCCTTCGCCGCTCGGGCCTGCTGCGCCATCGGCAGTCAGCCAGTTACGGAAGGCGGAGACTGAGCGCTTAAAGCGTCCTCCGGTGGATTTGGTGTCATACCAGACATCCTGCCAGATGCCGTCTACGAGTTGTCCCATCTTTGTTCCTCCGTCAGATGCAAAAACGAGGAGATATCTCCTCGCTTTTTTGATTCAGTATAGCGTGCTTACCATTTCTTATTCAGAACGCGGTCGATGCTGTATGCGCCCGGACCGGTAATCGCCAGCAGAAGGAAGCCGCCTGCGATGGTCAGGTTTTTCATAAACATCAGAGAGTTCACGCCTTCCGCAAAGTTGCTGTGGAAGATGAACGCGGTCAGCAGGGTGAAGCCTGCGGTAAACAGCGCGGTGGTACGGGTCAGGAAGCCGAACAGCACTGCCAGACCGCCGCCGAACTCAAGCAGAATCGTCAGCGGCAGCAGGAACCCCGGCACGCCCATTGCTTCCATATACTGCTGTGTTCCCGCATAACCGGTGATTTTGCCCCAGCCTGCCACGATGAACAGAACAGGCATCAGAATACGCGCTACCAGTACACCAACATCTTCTAATTTTTTCATTTCACTCTCCAGGAAACCACCGCAGCGGCTGATCTTTATTTGTCTGCAAATTCGGGTAGATACCGCGTCTTTGCTGTCGATGGAGAGGATAATAAACAGGACGAATGACAATTGTTAGCAAGGAAAACTG
>JAFACP010000072.1 GCA_023425455.1 Pseudomonadota bacterium
GTCATAAGCACGGTGAATACGCCCCCCCAGCTCCGGCAGCAACATCACGCGAATGAAGTCATTCTCCAGCCATACCGCCTGATAGTCGCGCATTTCGCGCTCCCCGGTCAGCGTATCAATAACGCCCCAGGGATAGACCGCGCCTGAAGACCCCTGATAGACGCGTTTTTCCAGAAACATGGGGTTAGGATCTTCAGCGCCTGTCGTCCACGTTGGAAGGGAAATGGTTTCCTGCCATACCTTAACTAAACCGTGCATACCGCTCTCCACTAAATGAAATAGAGTAAAAAAGGGAATGCATCGAGTTTATAGTACGGTTCTGCTGCTAAAATGCGCAGCGTTCACGCAATACAGTTAAGGGAGTTAAGTATATGTTGCAGCCAGGTTTAAATAATGCGCGGGTTCGCCAGATTAACAAGGTGCTATTTCTGTCGCATTTATGGCGGGAAAAACAGCTGAGTAAATCGCGTCTGGCGCAGTTGACCGGGCTGTCGATTCCGGCGGTGAGTAATATCCTTCAGGAGCTGCTGGATGAGCAGCGAATCAGCCATTCCAGTGAAAAAATGAGCGCGCGTGGCCTCAACAGCGGGAGTTATCAAATCCCTCTGCACGGGGCGTGGACGCTGTGCATGGCCGTCTCGCCCACCAGCATTGAGTGCCAGCTTGCGGATGCCCGTCTGCTGGCCGTGGACGACCTTCAGCACATCGCCATCAATGCCCCCACCCCACAGTCGCTTCTCAGCGCCATCGCAAACTGCTGGCGGCAGTATCACAACCGCTATCCGCAGCAGGAGATTAACCTTGCACTCGGGGTGCATGGCCAGGTCGATCCGCTCACCGGCGTATCGCAAACCATGCCGCAGGCGCAGTGGAAATCGCCGGTAGAGATGAAGTATCTGCTGGAGGAGCAGCTGGGGGTTCAGGTCAGAATCGATAACGACTGCGTTATGCTGGCGCTTGCGGAAAAGTGGCAAAGTCACGGGACAGAGCAAGACTTTTGCGTCATCAATGTCGATTACGGCATTGGCTCCTCCTTTGTGATAAACGATCAGATTTATCGCGGCAGCCTGAACGGCAGCGGACAAATTGGCCATACCATCGTTAACCCGGACGGGGTGGCCTGCGACTGCGGGCGCTACGGCTGTCTTGAAACGGTCGCCTCCCTGAGCGCGCTGAAAAAGCAGGCCCGGATTTGGCTGAAATCACAGCCCTCCGCCACCGAGCTGGATCCGCAAACGTTAACCTCCGCGCAGCTGATCCGCGCCTGGGAAAGGGGCGATCCGTGGGTCAAAAACTGGGTCGATCGCTCCGCCAACGCCATCGGGCTCAGCCTGTATAACTTCCTGAATATCCTCAATATCAACCAGATTTGGCTGTATGGCCGCAGCTGCGCCTTCGGGGAAAGCTGGCTTAATACCATTATTCGCCAGACCGGTTTTAACCCATTTGACCGGGATGAGGGGCCGAGCGTAAAAGCGACGCAGATTGGTTTCGGCCGGCTCACGCGCGCCCGGCAAATTTTGGGGATTGGTTATCTGTATGTAGAATCGCAGCTGAATAATCTGTGATATCCGGGACAGGCGCGGCTTTTCCTGTCTCGTTTCAGTTCACAAATTTGTACATTTTCTGTCGCGTCAGGCGGCGAAATCGGCTGAGAAATTCCCGACGCCTGAGTCAAATGATAATAAATTGTTAATAAAATGTATTAATAAAACAGATTATTAACATCAAAAAACCACATAACGCCCATGCCAATGGTTGAATCTAACTAAAAATTAACCAAATTAGATCTGAGATTTTACATAAACGGGCGGCGATCACATTTAAAAAAACTGCGATTCATTCCCTCTTCCCTTCGTTGATAACCTCCGACCGTGACATGCCTCAGCCCCTAACAAAGGTAATAAGATGAAATTCAAACTCGCACTACTCAGCGCAGCCCTGGTTTCCGCTTGCATGTTTTCGGGTACATCCGTTGCGGCAGAAAAATATGAAATCGCCGTGGTCGCAAAGGTGACCGGTATTCCGTGGTTTAACCGCATGGAGACCGGAGTAAACGACGCGGCGAAAAAACTGAATGTTAACGCCTACCAGACCGGTCCTTCGACGCCGGATCCCGCTCAGCAGGTGAAAGTGATCGAGGATCTGATCGCCAAGAACGTCAACGCCATTATCGTGGTGCCAAACGATGCCAAAGTGCTTGAGCCGGTGCTGAAAAAAGCCCGCGATAAAGGCATCGTGGTCCTGACGCACGAATCCCCGGACCAGCAGATCGGCCAGTGGGATATCGAAACCATCGACAGTGAAAAATACGCCCAGGCAAACGTCGACGAGCTGGCGAAAGACATGGGCGGTAAAGGTGGTTATGCCATCTACGTCGGCTCATTAACCGTGCCGCTGCATAACGCATGGGCTGATTACGCCATCAAGTATCAGAAAGAGAAATACCCGGACATGTTTGAAGTCACCTCGCGTCTGCCGGTGGCCGAAAGCATCGACAAATCCTACTCCACCACGCTGGATCTGATGAAAACCTATCCTCAGATGAAAGGCATTATCGGATTTGGCTCGCTCGGCCCTATCGGTGCCGGCCAGGCGGTTCAGAAGAAACGCGCCAAAGATAAGCTTGCGGTGGTTGGGATCGCGATGCCGGGACAAGCCGCGCCATACCTGATGCGCGGTGATATCAAAAAAGCGCTGCTGTGGGATCCGAAAGACGCAGGCTACGCGCTGGTCACGGTCGCTGACCAGCTGCTGCAGGGCAAAGAAGTCACCCCCGATCTGACCATCGACGGTTTAGGGAAAGCCGATGTCGACATGGAGAAGAAAGTGATCCGCTTTAATAAGATCCTCGAAGTCACCAAAGATAACGCACAGTCGCTCGGTTTCTGAGGCTCAAGCCACCACCAGGGAACCCTAACGCCGGCCGTCTGGCCGGCGCTACCGAACAGATTAACATGTAGCGCCCGTCCGGGCGCGCGCAGGGGTATTGTCCATGACAGACACCACCGCATTTATCACTCTTGAGAATATCAGCAAGCAATTCCCGGGCGTGCTGGCGCTGGATAACGTGAGCCTGACGCTGCAGAAAGGCGAAGTTCACTGTCTGGCCGGGCAAAACGGCTGCGGCAAAAGCACCATCATCAAAGTGATCTCCGGCGTTTATCAGCCGGAAAAAGGGGCGCAGATCTTGCTGGATGGCAAACTGTTCCACCACCTGACGCCGTCGCTTTCCGCCCATTACGGCGTGCAGGTGATTTATCAGGATCTCTCCTTATTCCCCAACTTCAGCGTGGCGGAAAATATCGCCGTCAATCGCTATCTGCCAGGCGGCGATATCTGGGTGCGCCGCGGGGCGATGAAGCAGCAGGCGCTGGCAGCCATGAAACGTATTGGCGTCACGCTCGACCCGAATAAAAAAGTCGAAAAGCTGTCGATTGCCGATCGCCAGCTGGTCGCTATCTGTCGCGCCATCGCCGCTGATGCGCGGCTGGTGATAATGGATGAGCCAACCGCCTCACTGACGCGGCAGGAGGTAAACGGTCTGCTGCGGGTCGTGAACGAACTGAAAGCGGCGGGAATTTGCGTGGTATTTGTCAGCCACCGTCTGGATGAGGTGATGGAGGTGGCAGATCGCATTAGCGTGATGCGTGACGGTAAGCTGGTCGGCACCTGGCCCGCCGCCGGGCTCGACAGCCACGAGCTGGCTTTTCTGATGACAGGGCAGCGTTTCCACTACAGCCCATTGCCGGAGAAACCGCCTGCCGACCAGGCCCCGCTGCTTGAGCTGCGCAATTTAAGCCGCAAAGGCAAATACCAGAACGTCGATCTGTCGCTGCGAAGCGGCGAGATTGTGTCGATTGTCGGCCTGCTGGGGGCCGGACGTACCGAGCTGTGCCTCAGCCTGTTCGGTATGACGCCTCCGGATAGCGGTGAAATTCGCATTGACGGTAAGCCGGTGACGCTGCGTAACAACCATGATGCCATCCGCCATGGAATTGGCTACGTGTCGGAAGATCGCCTGACTCAGGGGCTGATTATGGAGCAGTCGATCTACGACAATACGATCGTCACGGTATTCGACAAACTCCATACCCGCAGCGGCCTGCTCGATCATGGCAAAGCGCAGCAGCTGGTCGCCGACCTGATTCGCGATCTCAATATCAAAGTCTCCGACCCGCAGCTGGCGGTAAAAACCCTCTCCGGCGGCAATGCCCAGAGGATCGCCATCGCCAAATGGGTCGCCACCAACCCGCGCATTTTAATTCTCGATTCCCCAACCGTAGGTGTCGATATCGCCAATAAAGAGGGGATTTATCAGATCGCCCGCGATCTGGCCGAACAGGGTATGGCGGTTCTGATGATCTGCGATGAAATCCCGGAAGCGTATTACAACAGCCACCGCGTGCTGGTGATGCGTCGCGGCAGGCTGGTGGCAGAGTTTAACCCTCATCGCTGTCGCGAAGAGGAGATTGCTGAGGTGGTCGAGGTGATCAATGAATAACGGTATCGCCCGTTTGATTGGGCAACATGAATTCTGGCTGGGCCTGCTGGTGATTGCGCTGGCAGTGGGACTCAGCGTCAGCACCGATGAGTTTCTTTCGCTGGGCAACCTGACGGATGTCGCCACCAGCTATGCGATCCTCGGCATCCTCGCCTGCGGACTGTTTGTGGTGCTGATCTCCGGCGGCATCGACATTTCATTTCCGGCGATGACCGCGATTGCACAATACGTGATGGCCAGCTGGGTTATTGCCCACGGCGGTAACTTTGCGCTGGCGCTCTGTATCGCGATTGCCGTCGGCTTGCTGCTGGGGCTGCTTAACGGCGTGCTGGTGTACTGGCTACGCGTGCCGGCGATCATCATTACCATCGCCACGCTGAACGTCTATTACGGGCTGCTGGTTTACAGCACCAAAGGCACCTGGCTGTACGGCTTCCCTGACTGGTTTATGAACGGCATCAACTGGTTCTCTTTCACCGCCGCCGACGTCTATGACTACGGGCTGACCCTGCCGCTGCTGTGCCTGGCGGCGGTGATCCTGTTTACCGCCGTCCTGATGAACTATACCCGCCTCGGACGCCAGATTTACGCCATGGGCGGCAACCGTGACGCGGCCTCGCGCCTGGGGCTGAACCTGCTGAAGCTGCATTTTTACGTCTACGGCTATATGGGGATCCTCGCGGGCGTCGCCGCTGTCGTTCAGGCGCAGATCACCCAGTCTGTCGCCCCTAACTCACTGCTGGGCTTTGAGCTTACGGTGCTGGCAGCCGTGGTGCTTGGCGGCACCAGCATGAGCGGTGGACGCGGTACGCTGACCGGCACACTGCTGGGGGTGGTACTGCTGGCCTTTTTGCAAAACGGCCTGACGCTGCTTGGCGTCTCTTCTTACTGGCACACCGTGTTTAGCGGCGCCATCATTCTGGTCAGCATCAGCGCCACGGCCTGGAATGAAAAACGCAAACTGGCAAGGGAGATTTGAGATGAAAACGTTCGCCAGATTACTACCCGGAGATGCCATTATCCGCCTGCAGTGCGTGATCATTATCGTCGTTGCCCTCGCCTTCTCCGCCCTGCTGGGAAGCCGTTTTTTCAGCATCGCCAATTTCCAGTCCATCGGCTCTCAGCTGCCGATCCTCGGGATGCTGGCGCTGGGGATGGGCATGACCATGCTGACCGGCGGCATTAACCTGTCGATTATCGCTGGGGCTAACGCCTGCTCGCTGGTGATGGCAGCGGTGATCGTTAGCCATCCTGACAACCCTCTGTTCCTGATGCTGGCGCTGCTTGCCGGGCTGGCGGTAGCCGTCGCGATCGGCACGCTTAACGGCGCGCTGGTCGCCTGGGTTGGCGTGTCACCGATTCTCGCCACGCTCGGCACCATGACCCTGATCTCCGGCCTCAATATTCTGCTCTCCAACGGGACGGTGATTTCCGGTTTTCCACCGGCTATCCAGTTCCTCGGCAATGCGACCGTCGCGGGCATTCCCGTCGCGCTGCTGCTCTTTTTGCTGGTGGCGGTGCTGCTGTGGGTCCTGCTGGAACATACTACCCTCGGGCGCAGCCTGTATCTGGTCGGCTCTAACGAGCAAGCCACGCGCTACAGCGGCGTCAACACGGTACGCGTCCAGATTGCGGTTTACGTTATCTCTGCCCTGCTCGGCTGGGCGGCGGCCATTCTGATGATGGCGAAATTCAATTCGGCAAAGGCGGGGTATGGCGAATCGTACCTGCTGGTGACGATCCTCGCGTCGGTGCTCGGCGGCATCAACCCGGATGGCGGCTTCGGACGCATCATCGGGCTGGTACTGGCGCTGATAGTGCTGCAAATGCTGGAAAGCGGCTTTAACTTGCTGGGGATCAGCAGCTACCTGACGATGGCGCTGTGGGGCGGTGTGTTGATCCTCTTTATTGCATTACAGAATCGTAGAGCCTGATTTCAGGAGAAAAAATGATGGCGAGTTACTTCATTGGTGTGGATGTAGGGACCGGAAGCGCACGGGCTGGCGTATTTGATCTGAACGGCAGAATGGTTGGCCAGGCCAGCCGGGCCATTGAAATTTACCGCCCGCAGGCCGACTTTGTGGAGCAATCCTCCGACAACATCTGGCAGGCGGTGTGCAACGCGGTACGCGATGCGATTAACCAGTCAGACATCAACCCGATCCAGGTCAAGGGGCTCGGCTTTGACGCCACCTGCTCGCTGGTGGTGCTGGATAAAGAGGGCAAGCCGCTGACGATAAGCCCTTCCGGGCGCAGCGAGCAGAATATCATCGTATGGATGGATCACCGCGCGATAACCCAGGCCGAGCGCATCAACGCCCTGCACCACCGGGTGCTGGACTATGTCGGCGGGATTATCTCCCCGGAAATGCAGACGCCGAAGCTGATGTGGCTGAAGCAGCATATGCCAAACACCTGGGCTAACGCGGGCTACTATTTTGATCTGCCCGACTTTCTCACCTGGCGGGCCACCGGCGACGATACCCGCTCGCTGTGCTCGACGGTCTGCAAATGGACCTATATGGGCCATGAAGACAAATGGGATGCCAGCTATTTCCGCCAGATTGGGCTGGAAGATTTACTGGAACACGATGCGGAAAAAATTGGTCGCTACGTGAAGACGATGGGTGAACCTCTCGGCCACGGGCTCACGCAGCGCGCCGCCAGTGAAATGGGGCTTATGCCCGGCACCGCGGTCAGCGTGTCGATTATCGACGCGCACGCCGGTACGCTTGGCACGCTTGGCGCCTGCGGGGTGTCCGGCGAAGTGGCCGATTTTGACCGCCGCATTGCGCTGATTGGCGGCACATCGACCGGCCATATGGCGATCTCCACGCAGCCGCGTTTTATTGGCGGCGTCTGGGGACCGTACTACTCGGCGGTGCTGCCCGGCTACTGGCTGAACGAAGGCGGACAATCGGCGACGGGCGCGTTGATTGACCATATCATTCAGTCACATCCCTGCTACGACACGCTGCTAACCCAGGCAAAAGCGCAGGGACAGACAATCTATGAAGTTCTCAACGCCCTGCTGCGCAAAATGGCCGGCGAGCCGGAAAACATCGCCTTTCTGACCCGTGACATACATATTCTTCCCTATTTTCACGGCAACCGTTCGCCGCGCGCCAACCCGACGCTGACCGGCGCCATTAGCGGCCTTAAGCTGTCGCGCACGCCGGAAGATATGGCCCTGCAGTATCTGGCGGCCATTCAGGCTATTGCTCTGGGCACGCGTCATATCATTGAGACCATGAATCAGAGCGGTTACACCATCGATACGGTGATGGCGAGCGGCGGCGGCACCAAAAACCCGGTGTTCGTGCAGGAGCATGCCAACGCCACCGGCTGCGCCATGCTGCTGCCGGAAGAGAGCGAAGCGATGCTGCTGGGCGGCGCGATGATGGGTACGGTGGCGGCGGGCGTGTTTGAGACCTTCCCGGAAGCGATGTCGGTGATGAGTCGGATCGGCAAAACCGTCACCCCGCAGACCAACCGCATCAAACAGTATTACGACCGCAAATATCAGGTCTTCCATGAGATGTATCAGGACCATATGAAATACCGCCAGCTTATGCAGGAGGATGCATGAACAGTTCGTGGCAGCAGGCAACCGGCGCATGGGCGCTCTACAGCGAGGCGCTGACGGCGCTGAGTCAGCACCTGAACGAAGCGCAGTGGCTGGCCTTGATGGCGGAACTGCGCGGCTGTCAGGGGAAAATAGTGGTAACCGGCGTCGGCACTTCCGGCATCGCGGCGCGTAAAATCGCCCATATGCTGGCCTGCGTCGAACGCCCGGCAATTTACCTGAGTGCCACCGATGCCGCCCACGGCGATCTCGGTTTTTTACGCAGCGACGACCTGATGATTATGCTGTCGCGCGGCGGCAACTCCGACGAACTCACCCGGCTGCTGCCGGGGCTGGCGGAGAGAAAGGTGCCGCTGCTTGCCGTCACGGAGAACCCGGACTCGGCGATAGCCCGCGCCGCGCGGCTGGTAATCTCTACCGGCGTACAGCGTGAGGCCGATCCGCTCAATATGCTGGCCACCACCTCGATCGTGCTGGTGC
>JAFACP010000062.1 GCA_023425455.1 Pseudomonadota bacterium
GCTCTGGTGGTCGGCGCGCTGGCTGATACAATCGGCTTTAGCCCGCAGTTCGCCGTGCTGGCTATCTTCGATCTGCTGGGTTCGCTGGTCAACTGGACGGTGCTGAAAAGCAAATCCGCAGAAGAGCTTCAGCAAGAGTCCATCGGCGGACCGGCAACGCAAAGTTAGTGCTGACGCTAGCAAATTCCGTACGAAAGCCGCCAACGGGCGGCTTTTTTGCTGGCTGAATCTGGAGACTGGCGCGCAAAAGTGGTATAACAAATACTCCGTCGTACCTTGCCTGGAGCGCATATGGACATCACCGAACCACGTCGTTTATATCAACAACTTGCTGCCGAACTTAAAGATCGCATTGAGCAAGGTGTCTATCTGGTCGGTGATAAACTGCCTGCCGAACGCTTTATTGCGGATGAAAAGAGCGTCAGCCGCACGGTGGTGCGCGAAGCAATCATCATGCTGGAAGTCGAAGGCTATGTTGAAGTGCGCAAAGGGTCCGGCATTCACGTGATTTCCAACCAGCCAAAACACTCACCGGTTCCTGACGAAAGTCTGGAGTTCGCCAGCTACGGTCCCTTTGAGCTGCTCCAGGCTCGCCAGCTGATCGAAAGCAACATTGCCGAATTCGCCGCCACTCAGGTGACCAAGCAGGACATCATGAAGCTGATGGAGATCCAGGAGAATGCGCGCAAGGAAAAATGCTTCCGCGATTCCGAATGGGACCTGCAGTTCCACGTTCAGGTTGCGCTCGCCACCCAAAATACGGCCCTGGCTGCAATTGTTGAAAAAATGTGGACTCAACGCGTTCACAACCCATACTGGAAGAAATTGCACGACCATATCGATTCCCGCACCGTTGATAACTGGTGTGACGACCACGATAAAATTCTTAAGGCCCTGATCCGTAAAGATCCACACGCAGCGAAACTGGCGATGTGGCAGCATCTCGAAAATACCAAGCAGATGCTGTTTAACGAAACCAGCGACGACTTCGAATTCAACGCGGATCGCTATCTTTTTGCCGATAATCCTGTCGTTCATCTTGATACGGCATCCAGTCTGGCAAAATAAGCGCCCTCCCGGCTGACAGGCGCGCCACTGCGCCTTCCGGCTGTTATGGGTAAGCAAAACATATATAGTGTCAGCCTTTGTAAATCCCCTCGCTCCCCACCATGGCTTACGCCAAAATCACTTCGCCCGCTGCAAAATCTGTGACGCACTACGTTGGGCTTTGTTACAATTAGTCTCACTTTGCTTTTTTTGTAAGTTAGTGCTTGCTTACCTGCCAATTTACAGGGAACGGTTCTGGCCAACGCTAATGTGTCCGCGAGCGACCATAATGAAATCACAACAACGTCGCCGTGCTGTTTTTCCCGGATCACAGGCGTGACGTTAACCGATTTCCAGGAACACTGAATGGAACTTTTAACCCAACTACTGAATGCCCTGTGGGCTCAGGACTTCGAAACGCTGGCCAATCCTTCCATGGTTGGCATGCTCTATTTCGTCCTGTTTATGATCCTGTTTCTTGAGAACGGCTTACTGCCTGCCGCCTTTTTGCCTGGCGACAGTCTGCTGGTTCTGGTTGGCGTCCTGTGCGCCAAGGGCGCGATGGCGTTTCCGCAAACCGTTCTGTTATTGACCGTCGCCGCCAGCCTGGGCTGTTGGGTCAGCTATATTCAGGGGCGATGGCTTGGTAATACCCGCATCGTTCAGAACTGGCTCTCTCATCTTCCGGCCCACTATCACCAGCGGGCGCACCATCTTTTCCACAAGCATGGGCTTTCCGCGCTGCTGATGGGCCGGTTTATCGCGTTTGTCCGCACTCTGCTACCGACCATTGCCGGGTTGTCTGGCCTGAACAGCGCGCGCTTCCAGTTCTTTAACTGGATGAGCGGCCTGCTGTGGGTTCTGATCCTGACCACTCTGGGTTATGCGCTGGGTAAAACCCCGGTGTTCATGAAATATGAAGATCAGCTGATGTCATGCCTGATGCTGCTGCCGGTGGTGCTGCTGGTGTTTGGTCTGATTGGCTCGCTGGTGGTGCTGTGGAAAAAGAAATACGGGGCCAGGAGCTAACGATGGCTATCTCTCCTTTTTCTCTCCGTCGTCTGACCGTCGTTGTCATCGTGGTGGCGATGTTCAGCGTAATGTGGCTGGCGTGGACCACCCTGCAGCGTGAAGAGTCCACGCTGGCTATCCGCCCGGTGAGCCAGGGTATCAGCGTCCCTGATGGTTTTTCGGTCTGGCATCACCTGGACGCTAACGGGATCCGCTTCAAGAGCATCACCCCGCAGGACGACGTGCTGCTGATCAAGTTTGACTCCAGCGCGCAAAGCGCCGCCGCGAAAGTGGTGCTCGACAGAACCCTGCCGCAGGGCTACATCATTGCCCAGCAGGAAGAGACAAAGCACCCGGCAACCTGGCTCTCATTGTTGCGTGATACCTCGCACCGATTTGGCTAGTGTATTACCAGGATTCCGAATCTTTTCACTCGCTTTGGTGATTCGCCCGTTTACTTACTATGCTTAAGTCTGCGGAGCACCCCACAATGTTCTCCGCATTAATCTGGAATACGGCACGGGCCAGCAGGCCCGCCGTCAAACAATGGAAGGTTTCTCATATGAACTACCGCATCGCCCTGGCGTTGGCCCTTTTTTCTGTCAGTACCGCATCCTTCGCCACCTCTCTCTGTCAGGAGAAAGAGCAGGATATTCAGCGTGAAATCAGCTATGCCGAAAAGCATCACAATCAGCACCGCGTTGAGGGGCTGAAGAAAGCGCTGAGCGAAGTGAAAGCGAACTGCACGGACAGCAAACTGCGTGCTGACCATCAGGAAAAAATTGCCAAACAACAGGAAGAGATTGCCGAACGCCGACAGGATCTGCAGGAGGCGAAACAGAAAGGCGATGCAGACAAAATTGCTAAGCGCGAGAAAAAACTGAAAGAAGCCCAGGACGACCTGAAAGCGCTGGAAGCTCGCGATTATTGAGTTAACGGAAACCTCAACAGGAGAGAATCATGTCAAAAGACACAACGTCAGAAAATCTGCGTGCTGAACTGAAATCCCTGGCGGATACGCTGGAAGAGGTGCTCAACTCCTCGACCGATAAATCGAAAGAAGAGGTCAGCAAGCTGCGCAGCAAGGCGGAGCAAGCGCTGAAGGAGAGCCGTCACCGCCTGGGCGAAACGGGTGACGCGCTGGCAAAACAGACCCGCGAAGCGGCCGCTCGTGCGGACGAATACGTTCGTGATAATCCCTGGACTGGTGTAGGTATTGGTGCGGCCGTTGGCGTCGTGCTGGGTGTCCTGCTTACGCGTCGTTAATTATGGATGAACATCGTCATAACGACGGGCCGGCAAAAAACGTTCTCGGCATCGGACAACGGATTTTAACCACCCTGGTCGGGATCGCGGAAACGCGGATCCGGCTGGCCGTGGTTGAACTGGAAGAGGAAAAAGCGAACCTCGTCCAGCTCCTGCTGATGCTGGGGCTGACCCTTCTTTTGGCTGCCTTCGGCCTGATGAGCCTGCTGGTGTTAATCATCTGGGCGATTGAGCCGCAGTACCGGCTTAACGCCATGATTGCCACCACCGCGGTGCTGCTGTTCGGTGCGCTTATTGGCGCACTTCTGACGCTGCGTAAAGCGCGTAGATCGTCGCTGCTGCGCCACACCCGCCAGGAGCTGCAGAATGACCGCGCCCTGCTGGAGGACGATCAACCGTGAGCAGCAAAACAGAACGTCAGCAGCGAAAAGCGCATCTGCTCAGAGAGATCCAGCAGCAAAGGCTGGATCTCACCGCCCACCGCCGCAGCTGGCTGGCGGCGACGCAGGGGTTCGATCGCGGCTGGAATACGCTCCTGAGCTTGCGCTCCTGGGCGTTAGTCGGCAGCAGCGTGATGGCGGTCTGGTCGATTCGCCACCCCAACCGCCTCATCCGCTGGGCGCGCCGGGGCTTCAGCGTCTGGAGCGCATGGCGCCTGGTCAAATCCACTCTGCGCCAGC
>JAFACP010000199.1 GCA_023425455.1 Pseudomonadota bacterium
TACGTCAATCATTGACCAGCGGGCAACAAATTCCACCACTTCGTAAATCAGGTGCATCCGTTCGCTGTCGCGTTTGCCGTGCCCTTTCGCATCTAAGCAGAGCCAGGCAATGGCGATCATTTTTAAGGTTGGCACCATAATACTGGCGATGAAGATCACCCCGGCAACAGGATAGGAGCCCTCTCCCCACAGCAAAATAACCCCGGCAAGGATCGTCGACGGCATTTTGTCGCCGAGCAGGTCGGTGATCATCACAGGTAAGATGTTGGCCGGCAGGTAGAGCATGACGGATGTCACCAGCAGGGCCATCGTCCACTGCAGGCTATTTTTACGCCGCACATGACCCCGGGTTTCGCAGCGTGGGCACACCTCTGTCTCCGCAGGCAGTACGGCGGTACAGCAGGCGCACGAGCGCAGTCCCTGACGGATCCCCGTGACGCCAGGTTTTACCGTCTGCGGGAGCGTCGGCGCCGGCGCAATATCGTCCCACGCCCAGCGTCTGTCCACGCACTGGAAAGCACGCAGCTGCAGCACGCAGTACAAACACCAGGGCACGAAGCTGCTGCCAATTCCGACATCGCCATATGCCATCAGCTTGACAAAACTGACCAGAATACCGGCGAGGAAAATCTCGGCCATTCCCCAGCTTTTAAGCAGGAAAAAGATGCGCGCCAGTTTGATTTTCAGCGCTGATGGCATGCGTACACGGTTGACCAGCAGCAGAATAACAATCAGACAGAAGGCGGGCACAATCTGCACGAAGAGCAGAAAGAAGCTGCCGAGGCTGGCGTAATCTTCAGAGAACAGTACGCCTGGTATCTCAAGCAAATCGACCTGGCTTGTGATCCCGCTGACTTTCATTGAGACAAACGGGAACAGATTCGACAACACCAGCATAAACAGCGCTGCTATGGCATAAGCGGTGGGACGCTGCCTCGGCGCGTCCCACTCGGTGGTCAGCGTTGTTCCACAACGCGGACATGTTGCTTTATGTCCGTGACCCAGCTCGGGTAAGGCCACGAGCATATCGCATTGCCCGCATAAGATATGCCGGTCTGCATGATGCTGGTCACACATAATTTTTCCCTGTCATGCGCCGTTTTTCAGAGACTCGAGGTACTCCCAGCGCTCAAATGCCTCTTCCAGCGCCTGTTCAGCCTGGGAGAGCTCAGCCAATATTTTCTGAGTATAGTCGTGTGATTGCGTGAAGAATGACGGATCCGCAACCTGGGTTTGCAATGCTTCAAGCGCCGCTTCCAGCGTCTCAAGACGCTGAGGCAAGCCTTCAAGTTCGCGCTGCAGGTTATAGCTTAATTTCGCCGACGTTTTCTTAACAGTTTCTGCTTTCGCCACCGCCTGTTCCGGGCTGGTTTTACCCTTCACCGCTTTTTGCGCCAGCGACTGTGCCTGCTGCCCGCGGGCATCATGATAGCCACCAACATACTGACCAATACGTCCTTCACCTTCGAAGATCCAGCATTCAGTCACCGTATTGTCGACAAACTGACGGTCGTGGCTGACCAGCATCACCGTCCCCTGATAACCGTCGATCAGCTCTTCCAGCAGCTCCAGCGTTTCGACGTCAAGGTCGTTTGTCGGTTCATCGAGGATCAGCAGGTTGCTTGGCTTCAGGAACAGGCGCGCCAGCAGCAGGCGGTTACGTTCCCCGCCGGACAGCGCACGCACCGGCGTCATCGCACGTTTCGGATGGAACAGGAAGTCCTGCAGGTAGCCCAGCACATGGCGTGGCTTACCGTTAACCATCACCTCCTGCTTGCCTTCCGCCAGGTTATCCATCACCGTTCTGTCCGGATCCAGCTCCGCGCGGTGCTGGTCAAAATAGGCTACTTCCAGCTTTGTGCCGCAATGAATACGGCCGCTGTCGGCCTGGAGCTGGCCCAGCATCAGCTTCAGCAGGGTGGTTTTCCCGCAGCCGTTCGGCCCGATTAACGCAATTTTGTCTCCGCGCTGCACCTGGGCAGAGAAATCGTTCACCAGCACCTTGCCATCAACCTGATAGCTGACGTTCTCCATTTCGAAGACGATTTTGCCGGAACGGGACGCCTCTTCGACCTGCATTCTGGCGCTGCCCATCACTTCACGGCGCTCGCTGCGTTCGCGACGCATCGCTTTCAGCGCGCGGACACGGCCTTCGTTACGGGTACGACGCGCTTTGATGCCCTGACGGATCCAGACTTCTTCCTGCGCCAGCTTGCGATCAAACTCAGCATTTTGCAGCTCTTCGACCCGCAGGTTTTCTTCTTTTTCCAGCAGATAGGTGTCGTAATCTCCCGGATAGGTGACCAGCTTGCCGCGATCGAGATCGACAATGCGCGTCGCCATATTGCGAATAAAGGAACGGTCGTGGGAGATAAAAATAATTGTGCCGCTGAAGGTTTTCAGGAACCCTTCCAGCCAGTCAATTGCTTCGATATCCAGGTGGTTGGTCGGTTCATCAAGCAGCAGCACTTTCGGCCCGCTGACCAGCGCGCGACCCAGCGCCGCTTTGCGCAGCCAGCCGCCCGACAGCGCGGAAAGCTGCATATCGGCTTCCAGACCAAGCTGTGCCAGCACCTCAGTAATGCGGTTTTCCAGCTGCCAGAGCCCATGATGATCCAGCAGCTCCTGAAGACGGGCCATCTCATTGAGGTTTTTTTCGCTCGGGTCGGTCATCACCAGATGCGAGATCTCGTGATAACGCTTGAGATATTCCGCCTGCTCAGAAATGCCTTCGGCGACAAAATCGTACACGCTTCCCGTCACGTTACGCGGAGGATCCTGCTGCAGGCGCGATACAATCAGATCCTGCTCGTAAACAATCCGTCCGTCATCCAGACCCTGTTCACGGTTGAGGATTTTCATCAGCGTTGACTTGCCCGCGCCGTTACGGCCAACCAGGCAGACACGTTCATTATCTTCGATATGCAGTTCCGCATTATCGAGAAGCGGTGAGTCGCTAAATGAGAGCCACGCGCCGTGCATACTAATTAAAGACATCTACTTTTCCTTTCAGAGCGCGGTGATCAACCAGCAGTTATGGATCTGACGGTTACGGGCAAAGTCCTGCGACAGCGTTTTTTGACTGATTTCTTGTGCTTTCAGTCCCAGAGCCGCCAGGCCGTCGTGATCCATACGGAAACCGCGTTTGTTGTTCGAGAACATAATGGTGCCGCCTTTACGCAGCAGGCGTTTCAGATCGGTCATCAGGCGCAGGTGATCGCGTTGCACATCAAAGCTATCTTCCATACGCCTGGAGTTAGAGAACGTTGGCGGATCGATGAAGATCAGATCGAACTGTTCATCGGTATCGCGCAGCCAGCCAAGAACGTCGGCCTGCATCAGTCGATGCTGGCGTCCGGTAAGGCCATTGAGACGCAGGTTACGCTCGGCCCACTCCAGGTAGGTGCGTGACATGTCCACCGTGGTGGTGGTGCGGGCGCCACCCAGCCCGGCATGCACGCTGGCGCTGCCGGTGTAAGAGAACAGATTCAGGAAATCTTTGCCTTTGCTCATCTGCCCGAGCATGCGGCGCGCAATACGGTGATCGAGGAACAGGCCGGTATCGAGGTAATCGGTCAGGTTTACCCACAGACGCGCGTTATATTCGCCGACGTTGATAAAATCGCCTTTCTCGCCCAACTTCTGATACTGATTTTTGCCTTTCTGTCGCTCACGGGTCTTCAGCACCAGCTTGTTTGGCGCAATGCCCAGCACCGCGATGGTTGCCGCAATCACATCAAGCATACGCTGACGCGCTTTTTGCGCATCAACGGTTTTCGGCGGGGCATACTCCTGAAT
>JAFACP010000246.1 GCA_023425455.1 Pseudomonadota bacterium
TCACCAATACCGCCGCCTACGGAAGTGCTCCACGCGGTTGACGGGGTAAACTGGTTCTCAACCGTCGGCAACGGGGACATTTTGACAATATCTTCTTCGCCACTGAACAGTGAACAGCCACTCAATAACGTAACAGAAAGCAGTCCTGGCAGAAGTAATTTACGCAATTGCATCGGGTCCCTCTCAGACGGACAAATTATTTATTTTCATCTGCATCATTTCGCTCAGCGCAGGTGAGGCGTTGCTTTTCACACCCGCTTCCCATGCGCTGCGCGCGCCTTGCTTGTCACCTTTGCTCAGCAGCGCTTCACCGCGCAAGTCAGCAACGATGGCGGCAAAGCCTTCGCCTTTGATGGTATCAAGCGTTTTGAGCGCATCATCAGCTTTTTTCTGCTGCACCTGGATACGCGCCAGGCGCAGGTTGATGACGGCTTTAAGATTTTCATCGCTTGCCGCAGCAAGCCCCTGGGAAAGCTGCGCTGCCGCTTTATCCAGATCGTTCTTATCAACCAGCTGCTGCGCGACTTCCAGCGCAGCCAGCGCGCCATAGGTGTTTTTATTTTCCGCAGCAAACGTCTCTGCCGCCGCCAGCGTTTGCGGCTGGTCGGCGCGGATCGCGCTTACCGTATTTTCGTATGCCAGAGAGGCGCCGCGCGCGGAATCAGTCTGATGACTGCTCCAGAAGCGCCATCCAGCCAGGGCGCCGACGCCCAAAATAACCCCAACCGCCAGGGCTTTGCCATTTTCAGCGAAAAAACGCTTCAGCGCATCGACCTGGTCGTGTTCGTTCTCGTAAATTTCCACGCAGTCCTTCTCCTTAGCCCAGTAAAGTGCGCAAGTGCGCCGCAACGCCGTCCTGCGTTACCGTTGTTTGCTCACCAGAGCGCAGGTCTTTTACCACCACTTCGCCGTTAGCCACTTCGGACTCACCCAGCACCAGTGCGATACTTGCGCCCCACTTATCGGCACGAGCAAACTGTTTTTTGAAGTTGCCGCCACCGTGGTTGGCCATCAGCTTAACGCCCGGCAGCGCATCGCGCACGCGTTCGGCAAGCTGCATTGCCGCAGACTGCGTATCCGCACCTGAGGCCACCAGGTATATATCGACAACGGAATCTGCTTTAAATTCCGGATTAACAGCCTGAACCAGCAAAACAAGTCGCTCAAGCCCCATCGCAAAGCCAACAGCGGGCGCTGCACGACCGCCAAGCTGCTCAACCAGGCCATCATAACGACCGCCTGCGCAGACGGTTCCCTGAGATCCCAGGCTGGATGTCACCCACTCAAAGACCGTACGGTTGTAGTAGTCCAGACCACGCACCAGACGCTGGTTAACGGTATAGGCAATGCCCGCCGCTTCAAGCAGTTTGCACAGGCCGGTAAAGTGTTCGCGAGACTCGTCGTCCAGGTAATCACCCAGCGCAGGCGCATCATTCAGCAGCGCCTGGACGTCCGGATTTTTCGAGTCCAGCACGCGCAGCGGGTTGCTGTACATACGACGCTTGCAGTCTTCGTCCAGCTTTTCTTTATGCTGTTCAAGGAACGCCACCAGCGCATCGCGGTAGTTAGCGCGCGCCTCAAGAGAACCAATCGAGTTCAGCTCCAGGGAGACATGCTCAGAGATACCCAGCGCACGCCACCAGCGAGCGGTCAGCATGATAAGCTCAGCATCGATGTCCGGGCCCTGCAGACCGAAGACCTCAACACCCAGCTGGTTAAACTGGCGATAGCGGCCTTTCTGTGGACGTTCATGGCGGAACATCGGACCGATATACCACAGGCGCTGCTCCTGATTGTACAGGAGACCATGTTCGATGCCGGCGCGTACGCAGCCCGCCGTACCTTCCGGACGCAAGGTCAGGCTGTCGCCGTTGCGGTCTTCGAAGGTATACATCTCTTTTTCAACCACGTCGGTCACTTCGCCGATCGCGCGTTTGAATAACGGGGTCTGCTCTACAATCGGCAAACGGATTTCGCTGTAACCGTAGCTGCCGAGCACCTGTTTCAGTGTGCCTTCAATGCGCTGCCAGATGGCGGTTTCGCCAGGCAGATAATCGTTCATGCCGCGAATGGCTTGAATGTTTTTTGCCACGTTTATTCTCTTTCTATATACAAAAAAAGAACCCGAAGATTCATTAACCAGGGGGTTCAATCATACATGGGAAGCTGGCTGCTTCCCATCACGTTATTTTTCAACCTGCTGAACGCGAATACGCTGCGCCTGATCCATCATCGTGGCTTTAGCGCGAATGCGGGCTTCAAGCTGGTCGATCATCGCATCATTGTCCAGACGATCTTTGCGAACGCCGTCTTCATAAAGACCGCTTTTCTTGTTGCCGCCGGTCACGCCGAGCGTAGAAACCAGCGCCTCTCCGGGACCGTTCACCACGCAACCGATAATGGAGACGTCCATTGGCGTAATGATGTCTTCCAGACGTTGCTCCAGCGCATTGACCGTGCCGATCACATCAAACTCCTGACGCGAACAGGTCGGACAGGCAATGAAGTTGATCCCGCGGGAGCGGATCCGCAGCGATTTCAGGATATCGAAGCCGACTTTGATCTCTTCCACCGGATCCGCCGCCAGCGAAATACGCAGCGTGTCGCCGATCCCTTCGGAAAGCAGCAGGCCGAGGCCAATCGCCGATTTAACCGAGCCTGCACGCGCGCCACCGGCTTCGGTGATCCCCAGATGCAGAGGCTGATCGATCTGCTTTGCCAGCAGACGATAAGATTCAACCGCCAGAAACACGTCAGACGCTTTCACGCTGACCTTGAACTGGTCGAAGTTCAGACGATCGAGATGATCGACGTGACGCATGGCGGATTCCAGCAGCGCCTGCGGCGTGGGTTCGCCATACTTTTCCTGCAGATCTTTTTCCAGCGATCCGGCATTTACGCCAATACGGATGGGAATGTTTCTGTCACGCGCGCAGTCCACCACCGTGCGGATACGCTCTTCGTTGCCGATATTGCCCGGGTTAATACGCAGGCAGTCCACGCCATATTCCGCCACTTTCAGCGCGATACGGTAGTCGAAGTGGATATCAGCAACCAGCGGAACGTTGACCTGCTGCTTGATCAGTTTGAACGCCTCGGCGGCATCCATGGTGGGGACGGAGACGCGAACGATGTCCGCGCCTACGCGCTCTAATGCTTTAATTTGGTTTACCGTCGCTGCCACATCCGTGGTGCGGGTGTTGGTCATCGACTGGACGGCAATGGGCGCCCCATCGCCGATTGGCACATTCCCAACGTAAATCCTTTTCGATTTTCTACGTTGAATCGGAGCCTGGTTATGCATGAAAAATCTCCCGCGTTGCCCGTCTGTTACTGTGCTGCTGATTGTTCGGCATTAACGGTAAGACGCGCAACCTGGTTAGTTCTGATAAAGCGGCTCAAATCGACGGGTTTGCCCTGATACTGGATCTGTACCGCGGCCGGTGCGCCAATTTTGAGTTTGTAAGGCGCTTCGCCGGTCAGGTTTAACGAGCCATCTTTACGCTGCAGGCCGCTGAACAGCTTTTTGCCTGTCGCGTCGGTGACTTCTAACCAGCAGTCCGCGGTAAAGTTCATCACCAGCGCGTTAGCGTCAGCTTGTGCCGTCACGTCAGCCTGTGCGTCAGGCAGTGAGGTTGCGGTGTCCGTCGCGGGTGCAGCGGCGGTGGCCGGAGTATCGACATTTGCCTGGGAAGGCGCCACCACGGCGTTCTGCTCCTGCGCCTGGGCGCTGGTTTCCGCCGGTGCCGCGGCCGACGCGGTATCGGTGTCGACGGTCTGTGGATCGCTGGATGCGGCTGCACCGTCAGTATTCAGCGGCACGCTCTGAGCGCCGTTGTTGCCGACGCTCTGCAGTTCCGCAGAAGACTGGTCGGCCATGGTGGTGATCTCTTCCTGCTGCGCTTTATGGTTTTGCCACCACCAGGCGCCCGTCAGGCCGATAACCACAAACAGCACCAGCCAGGTAAAGCTCATCAGCCAGCCATCGCGTTTCTTACGACGTTTCCCCAGAGAGAAAGTCTGCATCGGCGCCACTTTTGCCGCACGCACCGGTGCCTGCTTCTCCATCATCGGCAGCAGTTCATTTTCGGGGATATGCACCAGTTTTGCATAAGAGCGGATATAACCACGCAGAAATGTTGAAGCCAGATCGGCAGGCGCCTTATCTTCTTCAATATCGCGAACCGTGGAAACCTTCAGGCACAAGCGTTCTGCAACGGCTTGCTGGCTGAGTCCGAGTTGTTCACGGGCGTTGCGAAGACGAACGCCAGTGGAGAGTGCTTCATGTTGGTCGTGAGTGGCTTCAGTATTCATTCGCTACAACTACTGGTACGTGAAAATAAGGGTTCAGATGCCGGTGTGTCACAATGCCACCCGCACCGCGCAACTTCTGGTCAGTTTACCTTGAACAGACAGTATAAGACTGTCGGGCCGTAGATGACAGTGCAGCCCTGCCCACGAAGCTAAACTGTTGTTACGACGCTACATACTGCCCGAAAGTCGCATGAAACGCCCGTAATTATTTATCAATAAAGATGAATATGACTGACTATTCAGTAAGATTGCGCAGCCACGTCGCTGATAATGCGCCGTGACTGCACAATAATCAAACCGCTTTGACCGAGATACTCTCGCCCTGCATACGTTTACGCAGCGTACGTTTGGTACGGTCAATCACTTCGCCCGCCAGCTGTCCGCATGCCGCATCAATATCATCGCCCCGGGTTTTACGCACGATGGTCGTAAAACCGTACTCCATCAGCACTTTCGAGAAGCGATCGATACGGCTGTTTGAGCTGCGACCATATGGCGCACCCGGGAACGGGTTCCACGGGATCAGGTTAATCTTGCACGGCGTATCTTTCAGCACTTCCGCCAGCTGGTGCGCATGCTCGGTACCGTCGTTCACGTGATCCAGCATAACGTATTCGATCGTCACACGACCTTGATTCGCGTTGGATTTCTCCAGGTAACGACGCACGGCGGCGAGGAAGGTTTCAATATTGTATTTCTTGTTGACCGGCACGATTTCATCACGGATTTCATCGTTTGGCGCATGCAGGGAGATGGCCAGCGCAACGTCAATCATGTCGCCCAGCTTATCCAGCGCAGGAACGACACCTGACGTTGAGAGCGTAACGCGACGCTTGGACAGGCCAAAGCCGAAGTCATCCAGCATGATCTCCATCGCCGGAACCACGTTGGTCAGGTTCAGCAGCGGCTCGCCCATTCCCATCATCACCACGTTGGTGATCGGGCGGGTGCCGGTCACTTTTGCCGCGCCGACAATTTTCGCCGCACGCCATACCTGACCGATAATTTCAGACACGCGCAGGTTACGGTTAAAGCCCTGCTGCGCCGTTGAGCAGAATTTGCACTCCAGCGCACAACCGACCTGGGAAGAGACACAGAGCGTCGCGCGATCCTCTTCCGGGATATAGACCGTTTCAACGCGCTGATCGCCAACGGCAATCGCCCATTTAATGGTGCCGTCTGACGAGCGCTGCTCTTCCACCACTTCCGGCGCACGAATTTCAGCCACGTCTTTGAGCTTATTGCGCAGCACTTTGTTGATGTCGGTCATCTCATCAAAATTGTCGCAGCAATAGTGATACATCCATTTCATGACCTGGTCGGCACGAAATGGCTTCTCGCCCATCTCTTTAAAGAATTCGCGCATCTGCTGACGGTTCAGATCCAGCAGGTTGATTTTTCCATTTTTATTGGCAACCGCAGCAATGGCGACTTCGGAGGTATTCACTAATTCAGACATAATATATTCCGGCCTCGTTGTTACACGTTATGGCCCGTGGAGGGTTGAAAAGAAACGCCCCGGAAAGCATCTGCTCGTCCGGGGCGTTGCATTGTACAAAGTCTGGCGCAGGGATGCCACGTCTGCACGCGGCATTTACGAAATAATTAACGCGTGCGAGCGCACACTTCGCCTTCACCGAAGAAGTAGGCGATTTCGCGGGCTGCGGATTCAACAGAGTCGGAACCGTGCGTACCGTTCTCGGTGAAGCTGTCAGCGTAGTCAGCGCGCAGGGTACCCGCCAGGGCGTTCGCCGGGTTAGTCGCACCCAGCAGATCGCGGTGACGCTGTACCGCGTTTTCGCTTTCCAGTACGGAAACAACGATTGGACCCGAGGTCATGAACTCGACCAGGCCGTCGAAGAAAGGTTTGCCGTCGTGCTCAGCGTAGAAGCCGCGAGCCTGCTCAACGCTCAGGTGCAGCATTTTGGTGCCTACAATTTTGAACCCTGCTGATTCAAAACGTGCAAAGATGCTGCCAATAACGTTTTTTGCCACCGCGTTGGGTTTAATGATGGAAAAAGTACGTTCAATAGCCATGATTACCTCTGTGATCGGTTCTGTTGTTTTGCATACCTGAGTATGGTGTGGCGCGGATTATAATGAGCAATAGCGCCATTGCCTATCGATTCAGGTAACATTTTTTTAAAATAAGATGAGTTTTAGCAACAGGTCACATCTGAAAGCCGCTTATCGCGACAAAAGCGTGAAGTTTACCGTCGCCACCTGCCCCGCCTCATCCATCACCAGTAGCTGATAATCACCTGATTTATCAAGCTGCAGCGTCACCCCGCTCCCCTTCGCGCTCAGAGGCTCGCCGTTTAAAAACCAGAAGCGCTGGCCGCTATTCCCGGTCGACCTGATGGGTAACGACACCCGCGGCGTATTCGGCAGACGCCGGATAACAGCGCCTTCGCGCACGCCCGAGAGGATCAGCGGCGCGGGAGGGTCCTGAGACAGCGGCGGGCAGCCCGCAGACGGCGGCGGCACTCTGGCGGCGCGGCGCTCGTTTGCCGGCAGCCAGGGCTCCAGCGGCAGCGGCCAGACATCGAGCCTCTTTTCCGTCGCATCCGGGCAGTCTGCCGCAACGCGTTGACCGGTTTTATCCAGCCAGACGGGAAAACGGATGCCGTGCAGACCTTCCTGCTCCGGCAGCAGCAGCGTCGGCGGCTCGCTCCCTTCCAGCAGCCAGGTCGAGAGACGACGGCGGCAGTTCTCGTCCCCCTCCGCCAGCGACTGGCCGCCGGGCCAGCAGATAACGCCGCGGCTGACGCTTGCCGGACGTGGATCACGCGGCAGATGCGCCTCTTCGACTGACGAGCGCGACTGCAGAAGATTGTTGACCTGATTAAGCAGCGGCACGGCGCTGGCAAAACCAAACTGCCCGGCAACCGGCGTACCGTCCGGCCTTCCGGTCCAGATGCCCATCACGTAACGGGCGTTGATCCCGATGGCCCATGCATCGCGATAGCCGTAGCTGGTTCCTGTTTTCCACGCCAGCGGCGCAATTTGCGGCAGCGCGCTATCCGGCAGAGGCTGCGCTTCATTTGCCAGAATACGGCGAATAATCCACGCCGCACCCGGCGACAGTAAAGGACGCTCAGCGAGCGGATCGCCCGGTTGTAAACGCAGCCGGCCCGCCTTGCCATGCCGGGCGAAGGCGCTATACGCCGCGACAATATCCGCCAGCCGGGCACCCGCCCCTCCAAGGATCAGCGACAGGTTCGGCGACGCACCCGCCGGCAGGATCAGCGGCAGCCCCGCGTTGCTCAACTTTCCCGCAAAGCGTTTAGGGCCATAGGCTTCCAGCACCTGCACGGCTGGCAGGTTGAGGGAGCGCACCAGTGCCTCACTCATGCTCACCGGCCCGTGAAAACCGCTGTCAAAGTTGCCCGGCCGGTAATCGCCGGTCTTTCGCGGCACGTCCTGCAGCAGTGAGGCCGGATGGATCAGCCCCTCATCCAGCGCCATACCGTAGACAAAGGGCTTGAGCACCGATCCGGGCGAACGGATCGCATTCACCATGTCCACATGGCTAAAGCGCGTGTCGTCGTTAATATCGACGGAGCCCACCCAGCCGCGCACTTTCATGCTGGTATGATCGACGACGATCATCGCCAGAGAGCTGCGCGCCGCCAGCCGTGATTTCCAGTTCATTGCCAGCTCTTCAAGCTGCCGCTGCAGGGAGGCGTCCAGGGTGGTGACAATTTTTGTTTCGCGGCTTTTGCTGAGCATCATGCGTGCAAAAAGCGGCGCCAGCTGCGGCATTTGTCGCGGCGCCAGCCAGACCGGCTCCTCACGCGACTCTTTTACCTGGTGGGCCGTCCAGACCCCCTGGGTCGCCATCCGGTCCAGCACTTTGTTTCGCGCCGCCTGCGCCCGCTCCGGCCAGCGGTCAGGGCGTAAACGGCTCGGCGCCTGCGGCAGCACCGCCAGCAGCGCGGCTTCAGAATAACTGAGGGTTAACGGTGATTTTCCGAGGTAGGTCCAGCTTGCCGCGCCGACGCCCTGTAGCGTGCCGCCAAACGGCGCGCGGTTGAGGTAGAGCGTCAGAATATCGCGCTTGGAGAGATGCCACTCAAGCTGTAAGGCCCGCCAGAGCTGACGGATCTTACCGCCAAACGTCCGCGGATGCGGATCCAGCAGGCGCGCGACCTGCATCGTCAGCGTACTGCCACCGGAGACCACTCTCCCGGCGCGCAGATCCTGCCAGGCGGCGCGCAACACCGAAAAAGGGTTCACGCCAGGGTGCGTCCAGAACCAGCGATCTTCATACTGGATCAGCGCCTCCAGATAACGCGGAGAGACCTCCCCGATGGTCACCGGGTAGCGCCAGATCCCGTCGCTGTCAGCAAAACGCCACAGCGGCGTCCCCTTTTCATCCACCACCACCCGGGCGGGGTTGACCTCTTTCAGCGGCAGAGGCCACAGGCGATCTGCGACAACAATCAGCCCCCATACCATAAGCAGCGCTCCCGCCAGCTGCAGCCAGCGGGAGCGTACCAGACGTCGTCGTTGCATATTACGGAACGACAATCAGCGGGCCCGCTGCCGCCCCTGTTGCCCGCCACTGCGGCACATACATGGACTCCACCAGCGGCACCGGCACCTGGTAGGTGCCAGGCGTCACGGCGCGCGCCAGATAGACCAGCGTCACCGGCTGGCCCTCATTCACCGGCACCGCCGCGACAAAGCGATCGTCACGAAACTCCATATGCTGAATGTCGGCCTGCTGCATCTGATTTAACAGATTCTGCACCTCGCTGCCGCTCTCCTGCAGGCTGGCGCTGCTGTTCGCCAGGTTCTGGTTTTCCAGCTCCAGCCCTGCCGGGAGCAAATCAACCACCAGCGCATCCGGTACGTTCTGGCTGGCACTGACCTCGAGCCACACCAGCACCAGCTCGCCGCTCTTCAGGGATGAGAGGGATTTACTGCTGCCATCGGTGGCCAGAATATGGCGCTCGACCTGCAGCACATTCGACGACGGCTGCGGCGCATATTGCGGATAGCCGCTGCTGTCGAAACGCACCCACAGCGGCGCACTGCCGGTATTGGTGACCTGCAGCGCCTCCGCATGCTCGCCGCTGACGTTTTGCACCTGCGACTTATCTCCGCTGAGCGGGGTATCAGAGAGCGAGGTTTGCGCCTGCCACGCCCCGCTCAGGGTTTGTAGCGAACGTCCTGCCAGGAACAGCGCGTTGCTCTCCTGGGTCGACAGCCAGCGCTGGCTGAAAGCCTGTTCAGACAGCGCATTGAGCAGCGAATTTTGCGCGTCCGGCAGCAGCGTATACTCTTCCAGCAGGGAGAGCATCAGCGCGTTATCACGCAACTGGCTGCCGTAATCCGCCATCCAGCTTCTGCCGTCGCGGCGCGGCGTGTTGATTGCCAGCCCGAGCGCCTGCTGGCTGCGCGGCGCATCGCCCATCAGCCTGAGCGCCATGCCAAGCTGCATCAACGGCAGCCCGGACGCCGCCTGTTCGTGGCGCGTCCAGATTTCACGCAGCGCCCCCAGCGGCGCTTTTTGCTGACGCGCCAGCACCAGCGCAGCATACGCCTGCACCGCAAATTTACTGGCCTGAGTATCGTCGCTGTAGCGAATGGCCATCATCCCCGGGTCCTGCAAATAGCGCAGCAGCCGGTTGTTGGCGTTGTTCACCGCCTCCGTCGGCACGCTGTACCCC
>JAFACP010000334.1 GCA_023425455.1 Pseudomonadota bacterium
CCAAGGCGGGACGGAAGCAGGGCTTCAATCTTCTCGCGCAACAGACGCGCCAGAACAGGGGCATTCCCCCCGGAGGAGATCGCCACCAGCAGCGGCGAACGGTCAACGACTGACGGGAAAATGAACGAGCACAGCGGCGGATCGTCTACCACGTTCACCAGCCGGTGACGGGCCTGCGCGGCCTCGGAAACCCGGCGGTTAAGCTCGCGGTCGTCGGTGGCGGCGATCGCCAGCACCACGTTATCGATGAGCGCCTCGGTAAAATCCTCGCCGCTGACAATCTGCACCTGCGCGCCCGCGCGTCGCAGGAAGGCGATTTTACGATCGGCAGTCTCGCCTGTACCAACAACCAGTACCGGCCTCTCTTTTATCGCGGCAAACAGGGGCAGAAAGTCCACAAGCTACAACTCACTCACAACCAGGAATAGTGGGACTATAGGGGGCAGCTTAGATCGAATGAAATTACGAATTGGAATGAGTAGTTACTCAATGGAATAACGATACGGAAAAGCAAATATCAAAAAGTGCTTAACGCACGACATTTCGGGCATTTAAGCGCAATTCAAATTGTGTATACAGGATCACAGTTTCATACTAAGCGGGTTAAAATTTTGCGCTGTTTGTAAGGATACCCTATGTTTTCCGCAATGCGCCGCTGCCTCTCACTGCTGGCGTTCGGCGTTTGCTTTACCGATCCGGCTCTGGCTCATGCCCCATCCTATGGTGAAATCGCCAATATGCAGGCGCGCCACATCGCGACGCTCTTTCCCGGACGCATGACCGGGACCCCTGCGGAGATGCTCTCCGCTGACTATGTCCGTCAACAGTTCGCCGGGATGGGCTACCAGAGCGATATCCGCACGTTTCACAGCCGGTACATCTACACCTCACGCAACAAGAGCAAAAACTGGCATAACGTCACCGGCAGCACGGTTATTGCCGCGCATGAGGGGAAAGCCGAACAGCAGATTATCATCATGGCGCATCTCGATACCTATGCGCCGATGAGCGACGCGGACACCGATAACAACCTCGGCGGCCTGACGTTGCAGGGGATCGACGACAACGCCGCGGGTCTGGGGGTGATGCTTGAGCTGGCCGAACGCCTGAAAAATATCCCGACCCGGTACGGTATCCGCTTTGTCGCGACCAGCGGCGAAGAGGAGGGAAAACTCGGCGCAGAGAATCTGCTAAAGCGGATGAGCGCAAATGAGAAGAAAAATACGCTGCTGGTGATTAATCTCGATAACCTGATCGTCGGCGATAAGCTCTATTTCAACAGCGGGCAAACGACCCCGAGCAGCGTGCGCAAGCTCACCCGCGACCGGGCGCTGTCCATTGCCCGAAGCCTTGGGGTTTACGCCACGACCAACCCGGGGGCTAACCCCAACTATCCACGGGGAACCGGCTGCTGCAACGACGGCGAAGTGTTTGATAAAGCGGGGATCCCGGTGCTCTACGTTGAGGCCACGAACTGGACGCTGGGCAAAAAAGATGGTTTCCAGCAGCGCAGCAGGTCGAAAGCCTTTCCGCAGGGAACCAGTTGGCACGATATCCGGCTGGATAATCAGCAGCACATTGACCGCGCGCTGCCGCAGCGCATTGAGCACCGTAGCCGTGACGTCGTGAGAGTGATGCTGCCGCTGGTGAAAGAGCTGGCAAAAGCCGGTAAAGCCTGAGGGATGCCCGGCGATGCGGTACGCCGGGCCAGTTCGTGATTATCCTTCGTGCAGCCCGCACTCGCGTTTCAGACCAAAGAAGCGCGTCTCTTCTTCCGCCATGCCGGGCTCCCATTTCCGCGTGGTATGGGTGTCCCCCACCGACAGATAGCCCTGATCCCACAGCGGATGGTATTTCAGCCCGTGCTTTTGCAGATACTGATACACGGTGCGGTTATCCCAGTCGATAATCGGCAGCACTTTAAACACCCCGCGCTGAACCGCCAGCACCGGCAGCGTTGCCCGGCTGCCGGACTGTTCGCGCCGCAGGCCCGCGAACCAGGTTTGCGCGTTCAGCGTTTTTAGCGCACGGTTCATCGGCTCAACTTTGTTGATCTCGTTGTATTTCTCTATGCCTTCAACGCCCTGCTCCCACAGTTTGCCGTAGCGCGCTTCCTGCCACGCCGCGCTTTGCTCTGCGCGAAACACCTTCAGGTTCAGCCCGAGCTTGTCCGTCAGCTCATCGATAAACTGGTAGGTTTCCGGGAACAGGTAGCCGGTATCGGTGAGGATCACCGGGATGTCCGGGCGGATCTGGTTCACCAGATGCAGGCTGACCGCCGCCTGAATACCAAAACTCGACGAAAGCACATACTCTCCCGGCAGGTTTTCCAGCGCCCAGACCACACGCCCTTCGGCGTCCAGCTTTTCCAGTTGAGCGTTGATTTCCGCAAGCTGAAGAATACGCTCAACTTTTGGCAGTTCATTAAGGGCATGTAGATCGAGTACGGACATAAGAACCTCGTTTGCCTGTTTTGTCGGGCGGCTCGCGGGCAGCCCGGTTTACAAAACCGATTCGCCCGGCAGCCGCGGCCGCCGGACCATCTTCATTACTCCCAGAAATCCCGCGCGGGATCGCATACCGGGCGAATGATGCCCGCACGCACCGTAAAGTCGCCGAAGCCTTCACCCGCTTCACGCTCTTTCGCCCAGCGCCCGACAAGCTCGTCGATGGAATCAAGAATTTCCGGTTCCGTAATATTTTCACGGTACATACGCGGAATGCGCGTCCCCATACGGTTGCCGCCAAGGTGCACGTTGTAACGACCCGGCGCTTTGCCCACCAGACCCAGCTCGGCCAGCATCGCGCGACCGCAGCCGTTCGGGCAGCCGGTGACGCGCATAACAATATGCTCGTCCGGAATACCGTGCTTTTCCAGAATCGCTTCCACTTTATCAGTGAAGGACGGCAGGAAACGTTCCGCTTCGGCCATCGCCAGCGGGCAGGTCGGGAACGACACGCAGGCCATCGAGTTTTCACGCTGCGGTTTAACCGCATTCATCAACCCATGATCGCGCGCCAGCTTCTCGATCTTCGCCTTCTGGCTTTCCGGCACGCCGGCAATAATCAGGTTCTGGTTAGCGGTAATACGGAACTCGCCTTTATGGATCTTAGCAATTTCCAGCAGACCGGTTTTCAGCGGGCGGCCCGGATAATCCAGAATACGCCCGTTCTCGATAAACAGCGTCAGGTGCCATTTATTGTCGATCCCTTTTACCCAGCCGATACGATCGCCGCGACCGGTGAATTCGTAAGGGCGGATCGGCTCAAACTTGATCCCCGCGCGGCGCTCCACTTCTTCTTTGAACGTCTCGACGCCCACGCGCTCCAGGGTGTATTTGGTTTTCGCGTTTTTACGGTCGGTACGGTTGCCCCAGTCGCGCTGGGTAGTAACCACCGCCTCAGCCACGGCCAGCGTGTGCTCCAGCGGCAGGAAGCCGAACTCGCTCGCGGTGCGGGCGTAGGTTTTCTTGTTCCCATGCTCGATGGACAAACCGCCGCCCACCAGCAGGTTAAAGCCGACCAGCTTGCCATTTTCGGCAATCGCCACGAAGTTCATGTCGTTGGCGTGCAGGTCGATATCGTTCTGCGGCGGGATAACCACCGTGGTCTTGAATTTGCGCGGCAGGTAGGTCTGACCGAGGATCGGCTCTTCGTCCGTGGTCGCGACTTTCTCCTGATCGAGCCAGATCTCCGCATAAGCGCGGGTACGCGGCAGCAGGTGCTCGGAGATCTTCTTCGCCCACTCGTACGCTTCGGCGTGCAGCTCGGACTCATACGGGTTCGAGGTGCAAAGCACGTTACGGTTCATGTCGTTGGCGGTCGCCAGCGCGTCCAGCCCCACGGAGTGCAGCATCTGGTGCACCGGCTTGACGTTTTTCTTCAGAATGCCGTGGAACTGGAAGGTCTGACGGTTAGTCAGACGGATGCTGCCGTAAATCGTGTTTTCACCGGCAAACTTGTCGATCGCCTGCCACTGTTTGGTGGTGATAATGCCACCCGGCAGGCGGCAGCGCAGCAGCATCGCATGACGCGGCTCCAGCTTCTGTTCGGCACGTTCGGCGCGGATATCGCGGTCGTCCTGCTGGTACATACCGTGGAAACGGATCAGCAGGAAGTTGTCGCCTTTGAAACCGCCGGTCAGGCCGTCATTTAAATCTTCGGCAATGGTACCGCGCAGGTAGTTGCTCTCTACCTTCATGCGCTCGGCATCAGACAGTTTGCCTTCAACCACCAGTGGACCAGGATGTTTTTCGCTCATTAGTAGACATCTCGCTGATAACGGCGCTCAACGCGCAGCTCACTTAAATATTCATCCGCCGTTTCGGCATCCATACCGCCGAATTCGGCAATCACGTCCAGCAACGCCTGCTCAACGTCTTTCGCCATGCGATTGGCGTCTCCGCAGACATAAATATGGGCACCGTCATTGATCCAGCGCCACAGCTCTGCGCCCTGTTCGCGCAGTTTGTCTTGTACGTATACTTTTTCTTTTTGGTCACGCGACCAGGCCAGATCGATGCGCGAAAGCACACCCTCTTTGACGTAACGCTGCCATTCAACCTGGTAGAGGAAGTCGTCGGTAAAGTGCGGGTTACCGAAGAAGAGCCAGTTTTTGCCCGCCGCCTCATCTGCTGCGCGCTGCTGCATAAAGGCGCGGAACGGCGCGATGCCGGTGCCGGGGCCAATCATAATCACCGGTGTTTCCGGGTTGGCCGGCAGACGGAAGTTGTCGTTGTGCTCAATAAAGACGCGCACCTCGCCCTCCTCTTCCACCCGGTCCGCCAGGTAGCCCGATGCGCCGCCCGTCCGCGCGCGGCCTTCGACTTCGTAGCGCACCACGCCAACCGTGACATGCACTTCGCTCTCAACTTCTGCCTGCGACGAGGCGATAGAGTAGAGGCGTGGCGTCAGCGGACGCAGAAGACCGATTAACGCCCCGGCATCCAGCTGGGCCGGCGAGAAGCGAACCATGTCGACAATCGGTGTGCTGGCGGCATAGTGCTGCAGTTTTGCTTTGTCACCCACCAGCGGCAGAAGGGCCTCACTGCGGGTAAGCGTAGCGTAGTTTTCCACGATATTGCTGGTGTTCACCGTCAGTTCAAAATGCCACTGCAGCGCTTCAGCGAGCGGCAGCGTTTTCCCTTCCACGGTTACCGGCTCATCGCCCTTCAGCCACAGCAGTTCGACCAGCTCTTTCACCAGCGCAGGATCGTTCTGATACCAGACGCCCAGCGCATCACCCGGCTGGTAGCGCAGGCCGGAGTCCGCCAGATCGATTTCGATATGACGAACATCTTTTTCCGAGTCGCGGCCGGTAATTTTCTGATTAACCGACAGGCTGGCCGTCAGCGGCGACGCTTTGCTGTAGGGACTGGTGTAGATCTCATTGACCGCGCCGGTGACACTCAACGCCGCCTGCGCTGGCGCTGCGGCGGGAGCCCGCGCTTTCAGTACCTCAACGACGCGCGTGCGCCATTCCGCTGCGGCCGGCTGGTATTCAACGTCGGCATCAACGCGGTCCAGCAGGCGCTCAGCCCCGAGTTCCGCCAGCCTGCTGTCGAAATCTTTCCCGGACTGGCAGAAAAATTCGTAAGAGGTATCACCGAGGCCAAAGACGGCGAAAGCGGTGCCCTCCAGTTTCGGCGCTTTCTTCGAGAACAGGAATTTGTGCAGGGCCACCGCCTCTTCAGCCGGTTCACCTTCACCCTGGGTTGAGGCCACCACCACCAGCAGTTTCTCTGACGCGATTTGTTTAAATTTATAATCCCCGGCGTTGACCAGGTTCACGTTCAGTTTGGCGGCGAGCAGGTCATCACGCAGCGCTTCCGCCACCCGGCGGGCGTTGCCGGTCTGCGAGGCTGAGATAAGCGTAATGGCCGGGCTCTCAAC
>JAFACP010000375.1 GCA_023425455.1 Pseudomonadota bacterium
CAGACGGACAGAGGCATAGAATTTCAGCGCGTTACCACCGGTGGTGGTTTCCGGGTTACCGAACATCACGCCAATTTTCATACGGATCTGGTTGATGAAGATAAGCAGCGTGTTGGACTGCTTCAGGTTACCGGCCAGCTTACGCATTGCCTGGCTCATCATACGTGCCGCGAGGCCCATATGAGAGTCACCGATTTCGCCTTCAATTTCAGCTTTCGGCGTCAGCGCGGCAACGGAGTCGACAACGATAACATCAACGGCACCAGAGCGTGCCAGCGCGTCACAAATTTCCAGCGCCTGCTCACCGGTATCCGGCTGGGAGCAGAGCAGATTGTCGATATCAACACCCAGTTTACGTGCGTAGATAGGGTCCAGCGCGTGCTCGGCATCGATAAACGCACAGGTTTTACCTTCGCGCTGCGCGGCGGCAATAACCTGCAGCGTCAGGGTGGTTTTACCAGAGGATTCCGGGCCATAGATTTCTACGATACGGCCCATCGGCAAACCGCCTGCGCCCAGCGCGATATCGAGAGAAAGCGAGCCGGTGGAGATCGTTTCCACGTCCATGGAACGGTCTTCACCCAGGCGCATGATAGAGCCTTTACCGAATTGTTTTTCGATCTGGCCCAGTGCTGCCGCCAACGCTTTCTGTTTGTTTTCGTCGATAGCCATTCTTACTCCTGTCATGCCGGAAATCCGTAAGCGATCTCGCCTGAGCCGTTCGCGGATTTATCAATGGGTGAATACTGTTCTGTTGCTGCGATTATACTGTATGGTCATACAGTATCAAGTGTTTTGTAGAAATTGTTGCCAGAGCGTTTTTAAGGCATATTCCGTGGCCTGACGGCGCACGCTTTCGCGATCGCCGCTAAAGCACTCC
Source organism: Pseudomonadota bacterium (assembly GCA_023425455.1). Classification (GTDB taxonomy): domain Bacteria; phylum Pseudomonadota; class Gammaproteobacteria; order Enterobacterales; family Enterobacteriaceae; genus Enterobacter. The sequence goes on from JAFACP010000375.1 coordinate 881, forward strand.
CGCCGGGTGATCCCTTCCCCCTTTGCGGTGGCAAAACCAAACCAGACGGTGCCAACGGGCTTCACGTCGCTGCCGCCGTCCGGCCCCGCAATGCCGCTGACAGAGATCGCGAAATCCGCACGCGCCTCTTTCAGCGCGCCAATCGCCATTTCAATCACCACCGGCTCGCTGACCGCACCATGCTGCTCCAGAGTGGATTCACGCACGCCGATCATCTGCGCTTTCGCTTCGTTACTGTAAGTCACAAAGCCGCGCTCAAACCAGGCGGAGCTGCCGGCAATATCCGTAATCACTTTGGCAATCCAGCCGCCGGTACACGACTCGGCGGTAGTGATGGTCGCCCCGCGCTGCTTAAGCGCCAGCCCCACCACCTCGCTAAGCTGCATCAATTCATGGTCAGTCATTATCGCTCCAGGCTTCGGAAAAACGTGCAGCACAAGATAGCACTTTCTGGTCAGATATGGGGATGCACTTCAGGTTTTACGAGGGAGCTTCAGAAAAAGCCGATGCAGGGCGCACCGGCGTAAGGAAAGGTTATTTCATGCTGTCGGCCAGCGTATTAACGTTATGACGAAACGCGTTCACATAGGTATCTGCCGCACCGCCTTTAGCTGAAAGCGCTTCCGGGTAGAGCTCTCCCCCTGGCTGTGCGCCGGTGGCGTTGGCAATCTGCTTCACCAGCCGCGGATCAAGCTGGTTTTCCATAAACCAGGTTTTCACGCCGTCCGCCTTAATCTGATTGATGATCGCCGCCACCTGCGCCGCGCTGGCCTCGCTCTCGGACGAAAGCCCCTGTGGCGCAATGAACGTCACGCCATAAGCGCGGCTGAAATAGCCAAAGGCATCATGGCTGGTCAGCACCTTACGCTTCTCCTGCGGGATCTGGCTAAAACGCGTTTTCGCCCAGCTATCAAGTTGCGTCAGCTCGGCAATATAGGGTTTACCGGTCGCCTCAAGGGCAGCTTTGTCCTGCGGATCGGCCTTCACCAGACCGGCAAGGATATTTTGCGCATACCGCGCACCGTTCGCCGCGCTGTTCCACGCATGCGGATCGGTCACGGTTTTGCCATCCTCTTCCAGGGTGTGGGTTTGGACTCCACCGGAGGCCACCACCAGCTGGCCCTTAAACCCGGAGGCTTTGATCAGACGATCGAGCCAGCCCTCCAGCCCCAGGCCGTTAACCACCACCACATCCGCTTTGCTCAGCGCCGCGCTGTCTTTCGGCGAAGGCTCGAACGTATGCGGATCGCCATCCGGCCCCACCAGCGTCGTCACCTTCACATGATCTTTCCCCACCTGCTGTGTGATATCACCGAGGATCGAAAAACTGGTGACCACATTGAGCGTCTTCGCCATAACCCCCTGCGAAAACATCCCCAGCGCGAGCGCAATCATAATTCCTGAACGTTTCATTTTTTCCCCTTGCGTTAAAAGCGCGCACGCAGGCTGCCAGCCAGACTGCTGCGCGTGCCAAATAAAATGGAAATAACAAACAGCGCGCTGGCGGTCAGCACGATGGACGGTCCGGCCGGCAGGCTCACCGCCCAGGAGAGGCTTAACCCTAACCACGCGCAAAAAATGCCGCTGATGCCGGCCATTAGCAGTAATCCGGGCAGGGTACGAACCCAGCAGCGCGCCGCCACCGCAGGCAGCATCATCAAGCCGACGGCCATCAGCGTGCCGAGCACCTGAAAACCGGCCACCAGGTTAAGCACCAGCAGCGCCAGAAACAGAGCATGCAGCACACCAGGCAACCAGCGAACGTTGACCTGCAGCCAGGCGCTGTCGAAGGCCTCCGTCACCAGCCCGCGATAGAAAAGGGCCAGCATGATCAGGGTGAACATGCTGACGCCTGTCACAAACAGCGCGGCATCGTTATCCACGGCCAGAATAGAACCAAACAGAAGATGCAGCAGATCAACATTCGAGCCGCGCAGCGACACCAGCGTTACCCCCAGCGCCAGCGAGCCAAGATAGAACCCGGCAAAACTGGCATCCTCTTTCAGCGGCGTGCGGCGGCTGACCACTCCGGCCACCAGCGCAACGGCGATCCCGGCGATAAAACCGCCAATACTCATGCCCAGCAGCGACATGCCGCTCAGGAGATACCCCACCGCAACGCCGGGTAAAATGGCGTGTGAAAGCGCGTCCCCCATCAGGCTCATCCGGCGCAGCAGCAGAAAAACGCCCAGCGCCGTGGTGC
>JAFACP010000432.1 GCA_023425455.1 Pseudomonadota bacterium
CTGCTGGCAAACGTCCGCGCCAACGTCCATCTGTTTTTTGAACTGCTTGCTGGAGTTGGCGTGACTGAAGTCGATCATCACCTGCGGTGACAGACCGGCTTTTTCGAGACCGGCTTTGACATCCGCCACATGTGCCGCGCTGTAGTTTGGCTCTTTGCCGCCGCGTAAAATGATATGGCAGTCGCCGTTACCGCTGGTGTTGACGATCGCAGAGTGGCCCCATTTGGTGACAGAGAGGAAACAATGCGGCGCGCCGGCGGCATTGATCGCGTCAATCGCAACTTTGATCGTGCCATCGGTACCATTTTTGAATCCGACCGGACAAGAGAGCCCCGAGGCCAGCTCACGGTGCACCTGAGATTCCGTTGTACGCGCGCCAATCGCTCCCCAGCTCATCAGATCGGCCAGATATTGCGGGGTGATCATATCCAGGAACTCACCGGCAGCCGGCAGACCGCTGTCGTTAATCTCCAGCAGCAGTTTGCGGGCAATGCGCAGACCGTCGTTGATCTGGAAGCTGTTGTCCATGTGCGGATCGTTAATCAGGCCTTTCCAGCCGACGGTTGTCCGCGGTTTTTCAAAATAGACGCGCATCACGATTTCCAGCTCGCCCTTCAGCTCATCACGCAGGGCAATCAGACGGGCGGCATACTCTTTTGCCGCTGCAGGATCGTGAATGGAGCAAGGGCCAATCACCACCAGCAGGCGATCGTCGCTGCCTTTGAGGATCTTGTGGATCGCTTTACGTGCGTGAGACACCGTGTTTGCGGCATTTTCAGTGGCGGGGAATTTTTCAAGGAGTGCTACAGGAGGTAATAACTCATTGATCTCTTTGATACGTAAATCGTCATTCTGATAATTCATTTTCTTTCCAGCTCTGCCATATCTTTAGTAATGAAAGCAATCCTTTCAATCTATCTTGTCGCTCAGGAAGTGTAAACGGGCTTTTACACTTCGCGCAGATAATTCCTGGAATTAGCCTAAAAAACGCCACAAAATAGCGAAAAATGAGATCTGCTCTAAGCTTTTTAACTGTAACATCCATTTTTTAGTGATTAAACGCGATTCCATACTGACATAAATCAGGATAATGGAATCATTCGCCATCACCGGGATTCAGTGCCGGAACAGACAGTCCGGCGTAACGACCAGAACAGGAGCTGCATGATGCAAATGACGAAACTGGCCACCCTATTTTTGACCGCAACCCTCACCCTGGCAAGCGGCAGCGTGCTTGCTGCAGAGACCTCAGCGTCCGGCAGTAACGGCGATGCAAACGCTGCCGCGAGCGCCGGACAGGTGGCCCCGGATGCGAAACAGAATATCGCCCCGAATGATGTGAATAACAGCGACATCAATACCGGCGGCAGCATGATGCACCAGGACGCCAGCGGCGCGGGCACCATGAGCCACGAAGGGATGAGCAAAGATGAGGTGCATAAAAACGCCATGTGTAAAGACGGTAAATGCCCGGACATGAACCAGAAAGTCGGTGACGATGCCGATATGAAAACGGATGGCACAACGCAGTAATTCGCGACGTCACCGGACAGCCAATAAGGAGAGCACGTGCTCTCCTTTCTTTTTTGTGTAAGATGCTAAAAACGCTACGCGTAACACGATATTCCTTCTGGAAATGATGACATGGCGCATTCACACTCACACGCTTCAGTGGACGACAACGCAAAACGGCTAATGCTGGCTTTCGGCGTTACCGCCACCTTTATGGTTATCGAAGTCATCGGCGGGTTGATTTCAGGCTCGCTGGCGCTGCTGGCCGACGCCGGGCATATGCTCACTGACGCCGCCGCCCTGCTCTTCGCGCTGCTGGCGGTTCAGTTTGCCCGTCGCCCGCCAAATACCCGCCATACTTTTGGCTGGCTCAGGCTCACGACGCTGGCGGCATTTGTGAACGCCATTGCGCTGGTGCTGATCACGGTGCTTATCGTCTGGGAAGCGTTTCAGCGCTTCAGGCACCCGCAGCCTGTCGCCGGTGCGACAATGATGGTTATTGCCGTCGCGGGCTTGCTCGCCAATGTTCTGGCCTTCTGGATTTTGCATCGCGGCAGCGGCGAAAAGAACCTTAACGTGCGCGCCGCGGCCCTGCACGTAATGGGCGATCTGCTCGGCTCCGTTGGGGCGATTGTGGCTGCGCTGGTGATTCTCTATACCGGCTGGACGCCCATTGACCCGATTCTGTCGGTACTGGTTTCGTGCCTGGTGCTGCGCAGCGCCTGGCGACTGCTGAAAGAGAGTGTGAATGAATTACTGGAAGGGGCACCCACCTCGCTGGATATAGGCGCGCTGAAGCGTAACCTGTGCCGTTCGATACCGGAAGTCCGCAACGTCCATCACGTTCACGTCTGGCTGGTCGGCGAGAAACCCATCATGACCCTGCATGTCCAGGTGATCCCGCCACATGACCACGATGCTCTGCTGGCACGCATCCAGCATTTTATTGCACATCATTACGATATTGCTCATGCCACCATCCAGATGGAATATCAGCCGTGTAACGGGCCAGACTGCCACCTGAACGTGGCACAGTCCGGCCATTCACACTCTCACCACCATTAGCG
>JAFACP010000086.1 GCA_023425455.1 Pseudomonadota bacterium
CGTTCGGACGGTTAAAGTTTTCGATGACCGGCAGCAGGATGGCGTTACACACGCCGTGCGGCAGGTTGTGCGTTGCGCCCGGCTGATGCGCCAGCGCATGCACCAGCCCGAGTCCTGCGCTGTTAAAGGCCATCCCCGCCAGATACTGGCCGAAAGCCATCTGCTCGCGGGCCTCAAGGCAATGGCCGTCATCCACCGCTTTCGGCAGCCACAGGTTGATCAGGCGGATGGCTTCCAGCGCATTGGCGTCGGTCAGAGGGTGTGCGCCAACGGAGACATAGGCTTCGATGGCGTGGGTTAAGGCATCCATGCCGGTCGCGGCGGTGACCGACGGCGGAATATCGCACATCACGCTGGCGTCATCCACGGCGATATCCGGGATGATATTTGGGTCGATAATCACCTCTTTCACCTGGCGCGCGGTATCAATGATCACCGCGTTGCTGGTCATCTCCGCCGCCGTGCCGGCGGTGGTGTTAATTGCCACCAGTGGAACGCCCGCGTTGGTCACTTTTCCCACCCCGGCGTAGGCGGTGGAGGGGCCGGGATTGGCGGTGAGGATCTTTATCGCTTTCGCGGTATCAATAGGGCTGCCGCCGCCGAAGGCAATCAGGTAATCACAATGCGCCTCCTGATAAGCCGCAAACCCTTTCTGCACCAGTGCTTCCGTCGGGTTCGGGAACACTTCGTCAAACAGATGCCAGGGCATCTGCTGCGCATCCAGCGCCGCAAACAGGCCGTCGAGCAGCCCGAGTTTGACCAGCTGGCCATCGGTGACGACCAGCGCTTTCCCCCACTGCCTGCTGGCCACCAGCTTGACCATATCGCCGATTGCGCCTGCGCCGTGCAGGCTGATTTTAGGAAGTGCCAACATAAAGCTCATGATAATTCTCCTTAATTTTGCTGTTACGAAACTCAAATCCGTCTTCGTTGCACGATCCGTCGGGTAATAATCGGCAGGGAGATCACCACGATCAGCATCGCGCCGATAATCACCGACATCACAATGCCGGGAACGTTAAGCAGGCTCAGGCCAAAGGTCACAAGACCCATCAGGAAGGCGGCAATAATCACCCCTACCATGCTGCCGGACCCGCCAAGAATATTGACCCCGCCGAGCACCGCCATCGTCACCACCGCCAGCTCCCAGCCCATGGCGATCGTCGGACGGGTACTGCCGAGCCGCGAGGTGAGCAGCACCGACGCGAGACCGGACATCAGCCCCACCAGCGCGAACAGCATCAGGTTGTGGCGTTTGACGTTGATCCCGGCGTACCACGCGCCGGTCGGGTTATTGCCGATGGCATAAGTGCGGCGACCAAAGTTGGTGCGGTGCAGGACAAAGGCAAACAGCACCGCCAGCACCATGAACAGCGCAAACTCAAACGACAGCGCCCCCCAGACGTAGCCTTGTCCGAACCAGGCGAAACTTTCCGGGTAGCTGTTCAGCGCCCGATCGCCAAGCAGGATGTAGGTAATGCCGCGGTACAGGCTCATGGTGCCGATGGTGATAACGATGGACGAGAGGTTAAAACGCGTCACCAGTATGCCGTTGAACAACCCGCACAGCAGCCCGACGCCCAGGCCAACGCACACCAGCAGCGGCGTATCGACGCCCGCCGCCGCGCAAAAGCCCATGATGGTGGAGCTGAGCGCGATGGTGGAGGCCACCGACAGGTCGATCTCCCGCGCGATGATCAGCATCGCCATTGGCAGCACGATGATCGCTTTTTCGGTGAAGTTAAACGTCGCGTCGGACAGGTTCCAGATATTGAGGAAGTAGGGCGAGCTGATGGCATTGACCACGAATACCGCCAGCGTCACCGCCAGCAGGAAGCCCTCCCAGCACAATACACGCCGGAACAGGCCAGGCCTTGCGCCGGTATTGTTCATCTCTTCAGTGCTCATGATTTTGCTCATGCGTTCACCGCCTGTTTCTGACGCGCCCGCGCCGCATCACGCAGGATCAGCCGGCCTTTACGCTTGTTGCCGCGTTCGTTCAGCAGGACGGCAATCACAATCACCGTGCCGGAAATGGCCATCTGCCAGAAGGGGGACACACCGATCACCGGCAGGGCGTTATTGATGACGCCGAGAAACAGCGCGCCAAACAGACAGCCCAGCACGCGCCCGGTGCCGCCCATGGTGCTGATCCCGCCGATAACACAGGCGGCAACCACCTGCAGCTCGAAGCCGTTGGCGACATCGACATAGGCCACCGCAAAGCGTGAAATCCACAAATAGCCGCAGAAACCCGCCAGCAGTCCCGAGAGGCAGAAGCTGATGAACTGCATCTTGCCGGCGTTAATGCCAGTGTACCAGGCCGCCGTGGGGTTACCGCCTGCGGTATAAAGGGCGCGTCCGCTGCGGCTGTAGCGCAGGAAATAGCCCACCAGCAGCAGGGCGGCAATGGCGCACCAGCTCAGTACCGGAAGGCCGAGAACGTTCGCGCGCGGCAGCCCAAGGAAGTCGGCTCCCATCTGGTTGGCGTTGATCCAGCCGCCGCCGGAGAGCATAAAGATCGCCCCGCGGTAGATACTCATGGTGCCGAGGGTGACCACGATGGCCGGAATGCCCAGCTTCCACACCAGCAGACCGTTGATGATGCCCATCAGCAGGCCAACCGCGCTGGCCGCGATCAGCAGCGCCCAGACGGGGATCGCCGGATAATGGAAGTTAATCAGCGCAACAATCATCCCGGTGAGCGCCAGGTTTGCCGCCATCGACAGATCAATGCCTTTGGTCAACAGCACCATCATCTGCCCGAGGGCGAGAATGATGAGAATGGCGGTATCGTTGAATATCTCCACCAGATTGCCCGGGCTGACAAACGACGGCACATGGCTGCCCGTGGCGACAATCATCACGACAATGACCGCCCCCAGCAGCGCCTCACGGTGTTTAAACAGCGACGCTAACATCATGCGGCCTCCTGTTTTGCGCCGCTGGCGGCGCTGACGATGGTCTCTGCGGTAGCCTCTCCGACGGCGTATTCCGCCACCATCAGCCCTTCATGCATGACGATGATCCGGTCGGCCATCCCCATCACTTCCGGCAGTTCGGAGGAGACCATAATGACCGCCAGCCCCTGGGCGACCAGCCCGGACATAAAGTGATGAACGGCCGCTTTTGAGCCGATATCGATCCCTTTGGTTGGCTCATCAAGGATGATCACCTCAGGATGGGTCGCCAGCCATTTGCCAATCACCACCTTTTGCTGATTGCCGCCGGAGAGCGTCTCCACCGGCTGTTCCCAGCTAAAGGCTTTCACCTGCAGGCGGCTGGCGTACTCGTCCGCCAGCTGCCACTCGCGGCCATCGTGCAGTATGCCGTTAGGGTTAAGCTTGCTCAGCTGTGGCAGGCTGATGTTGCGGGCAATCGACAGTTCGATAATCGCCCCCTGTTTTTGCCGCTCCTCCGGCACGCAGACGATGCCGGCGTCGATGGCGTCGGCAGGCTGGCGGAAATGGCGGGCAATGCCGTTAAGGATGATCTCGCCGGAGGCGGGTCGCGTCACGCCGGACAGGGCCTGCATCAGTTCGGTGCGCCCCGCGCCGACCAGCCCGTAAAAGCCCAGAATCTCGCCTTTGCGCAGGGAGAAGTTGATCCGGGCGAATTCGGTCGGGTGGCATAACGCCTTCACCTCCAGCACCGTGTCGCCTTTCTCGCACGCCACTTTAGGGAAGGTTTGGGTGATGGCGCGCCCGACCATCATCGCCACCATCCGCTCTTCGGTAATGTCGTTGATGGCGCCAGCGCCGACGAACTCGCCGTCGCGCAAAATGGTGTAGCGATCGGCAAGCTCAAAAATCTCGTCGAACTTGTGCGAGATAAACAGGATGGCTTTGCCCTCCTGCTTCAGGCGTTCAACAATTTGATAAAACTCGAGGATTTCGTGCTGCGACAGCGCGGCCGTCGGCTCATCGAGGATCACCACCTGGGCGTCAAAGGACAAGGCGCGGGCGATAGCCACCATATGACGCTGGGCGATACTGAGGGTTTTAAGCGTTGCGCGCGGGTCGATCTGCACCTCCAGGCGGGTGAGGATCGCCTGCGCCCGCCGGTGCATTTCCGGCCAGTCGAGCTTTTTGAAAAAGCCGGTATAGAGATACTGACCGACGAAGATATTCTCCGTGACCGACAGTTCATCGAACAGCACGGTTTCCTGATGGATCGCGGTGATGCCGATTTTATGCGCGGACTCCGGCGTCGGCAGGTGGATGGGGATCGCTTTGTAGAGGATCTCGCCCTCGTCGGGCGGGTAAATACCGGTCATCACTTTGACCAGCGTCGATTTGCCCGCGCCATTTTCGCCAATCAGGGCGGTGACTTGGCCGGGCCAGAGTTCAAGGTGTACGTTCTCAAGCGCGCGCACACCCGGGAAGAAGCGGCTGATGCCGTTGAGCTGCAGTAAAGGTGTCATGATCGTTCTCCGGGATATCCCCTTTTGCCTGGGCTCCCGCGGCGTCGGGGGAGCAAGGCGAAGGCCCGCTTCGTGATGAAAGCGGGCCGGGGAGTGGGATTAGAAGATTTTCGAGAACTTATCAATGTTGCTGGCATCGTAGACGAACGGTTCGGCCATCGCGCCGTTCCCGTCCGCATCCAGCGTCACTTTACCCAGTCTGCCCATGCTGGCTTCCCCTTTCGTCGCCGTCCCTTTTACCAGGTCATCGGCAAGCCAGGTGGCGGCGTAGCCCAGATCGATTGGGTTCCAGATGGCGAAGCTTTTACTCGCCCCGGATTTTATCGCTCCCGCCATTTCAGACGGCAGCCCTAAGCCGGTGACGTACACTTTGCCAATCTTGCCCTGATCCTTGACCGCCTGCGCGGCGGCGACAATGCCCACCGATGACGGCGAGACAATCACTTTCAGGTCCGGCCAGGTTTTCAGCAGGGCTACCGCTTCGCGATAGCTCTTGTCAGAGAGGTCGTCACCGTAGGCCACGGTGACCAGATTGACGGACGGGTAGGCAGGCAGCACCTTTTTCATCTCCGCAATCCAGGTGTTCTGGTTGGTCGAGGTGGGCGTTGCGCTCAGAACCGCGACTTCGCCTTTCTCTACGTTCAGCGCCTTCAGCGCGTCAGCGGCCAGCCTGACGTTGGTTTCGCCAATCAGGGCATTGTTGGAGGGGTTGAGGTGGATCTGACGCCCGGCTTTTGCCACGCCGGAATCCCAGGAGACAACCTTGATACCGCGCTGCATCGCTTTTTTCAGCACGGGCACCAGCGCATCCGGATCGTTCGCGGAGATGGCGATCGCATCCACCCCCTGGGCGATCAATCCGTTTAAGACTTCGATCTGCGCCTCGGCGGTGGTGGTGGTTGGGCCGGTGTAGATCACTTTTACATCGCCTAACTCTTTGGCTGCCTCCTGCGCGCCAACGTTCGCTGCCTCGAAGAATCCATTCCCTAAGGACTTCGCCACCAGGGCGATTTTGACTTCTGCTAAAGCGGAACCGGACAACGCCAGAGCGGCAACGGTGAGGATCAAGCTTGCTTTTATTTTCATTGCTTATACTCCACGAGCTAGTTTTGTAGGGTTTGCAGGTGTTTTCGCCCCGTCTTTTCGCGGGGCGCGATGTTGTTATGCGTACAGATCTAACGCTGACTGCATCGGGG